>DAIPKY010000121.1:0-4502 GCA_036769505.1 Nitrososphaeraceae archaeon | reverse complement strand
AGGATCTATAATGGATGTATTAACTACCGAATTTGGAAAGATTATCATTATTCGGTTAGGTTTGGCTTTATTATTATTAGCATTTTTACTATTTTATTATAAAAAATTTAACAATTCTAAAAAAGCAGGAGTTAAAGTTGGATATTTTATTGCTATAATGTGTCTAGGCTTGAGTTTATTATTTACCAATAGTATGATATCTCATTCTGCAGCATTAAAGAGTTTTGGTCCTATTCTAATAGATTTTTTCCATGGAATAGCTGCTTCCTTTTGGATTGGAGGTTTGATTTTTTTGGCGTTTGTATTTGTTTCAAAAATATTTTTAATCAAAGATGAAGAATTAAAAGCAAAAATTATTTCGATGGTAATTCCTCGATTTTCAATTATAATAATACCAGTATTGGGTAGTATATCTATAACTGGACCAATCTTATTGTGGTCATTAGAAGCTAATCTTTCTACGACCATTGCTTCACTGTATGGTAAAATCTTGATTATAAAATTAATACTTGCTGCTATTATGATAATAATAGGAGGTTACCATCAATTCATAACTGAAAAAAGAATTTCAACTTTATCAATAAAACAAATAAGCGAAAAAGGTCATAGCAAAGAAACAATTACAAATGAACCAAACTTTCTAAAACGATTTATTTGGAGTTTAAGAATTGAAGCACTTGTTGGTGTAGGTCTTTTGTTTGTAGTTTCCTTAATGACTAATATGGTATTACCTTCAGGTGAACTGCAATCTTCAAACATTACCAATAATACTGAAACTGTAAACCTTGCAAACCAGGTACAAAATAGTGATATTTATTCTACTGTTGTTTATAGTGAAAATCAGAAAATACAAATCAATTTAGAGCCAGCGAGATTGGGAGAGAATAAAATATTTGTTGAATTTTCTGATTACAATAATAATCCAACAGCCAACATAATTAACGCTACCCTAAAATTATCACAAATAGAGCGAGGGATCGGACCAATTCTAATAGATATGGAAAAAATTTCTAATGGACGATTCAATGCAGTAATTCCTTTTAGTGCATTGGGATTATGGAATATCGAAATTCAGGGAAAAACACAAGAGCCTAATACTCCAAATACTATTGCTACACTTGAAATAAATATAAAACCTCGAATTTCTGATTTACAATTTAATATTACAGAATACAAAGCTCCTCAAAACAGTCTGTTATTGGATCCGGTATATCAGGCTAGTACTGATTCTATTTGGATAGGTGATTCCCTCCCTGGAAGTGGAAGATTGTGGAAATTTGATATTGAGAAGAAGAACTACCAAGAGCATACACTCAATGGTATAAACCTAATAACTTTATCTGTTTTTGATCTAAAAAATCCTAACATCTTATGGTTTATAGATCCAACCTCTAATATATTAGGTAAATTCAATACGGATACTAATAAAACTGAAACATACGAATTACCCAAGAAAGGAGTAATATCCGGCTTGACGATAGATAACAGTGATAATATATGGATGAGTATTATACAAGATAATTCAATTCTAAAATTTGATATAAATAAAAATAACTTTGAAACGTTTAGAATTCCTACAGAGAATTCAAGACCCTCAAGCCTTATTTACGATAAAAATAATAATTACATCTGGTTTGCGGAATCAATAGGCAAAATAGGAAGGTTAGATATACAAACTAAGACAATTAATGAGTATCCTAATGTCACAGAATCAAATATTTCGGAGAACTCGATATTATCTGAACCAACCGCATTGCTGTTAGATGCAAAAAATTCAAATCTCTATATTAGTGACCATGAAAAAAATTCTGTTATTCGATTTAATACGTTTACTTCGGTATTTAAAGAATATCATTTAACCGATATTAACGGATTAGCATTTGGAATGACTCTAGATGCCTATAATAATTTATGGATAGCTCAACATGTTTCAGACACACTTGCAATACTAGACCCCGATACAGGAGAAACTATTAATATAGATATTCCAACTTCAAATTCTTTTGTACAATATCTTGTGATAGACTCTAAAAAAGATGTTTGGTTTGCAGAACAGCGAGGAAATGCCCTAGCAAAAGTTACAATCAGGTTTATTCCCAATAATTCGCCAAACATGGCATTAAACCCAAGTTCAGTTACTGATAATAATAATAATAATAATAATCAGACAGAAGGCAACGGTACCAATAAAAAATTATTTAATGAACTTAGATTTAATGATTTTTTTGGTCCATTTATTATAATTGCAATAGCTGCTTCAACAATATTATATGTAAATAGTAGCGAGCAATTGAGAAAAAAACAGTTAGATATAGAAAATATTGAAAATAAAAGAAAACTCAGAGATAACTAGACAAAATAAATCTATTTTTTTTATTTTAAAAGATAAAGTAAATAGAGTAGTCTCTATAAAAGTTACAATTAAATCAGAATGAATACAATCGTAAAGGAATATTTTAAATATTAAAATTTACTTTTATACAACGCGCGATCACAGATATTAAAAAGGTATAATAAATGTCTTTCATCAATATATAAATATTTAAAAAAATGTAATTCAATGACATATTACTATAATAAACATACTAAATAATTAATCTGATTATTATAAATATTAAAAAAAGAAAGAAAAATAGTAACTATGAAATTAATACAAACAAAATTATTATTTGATGGTAGTAATGAGAAAAAGAATTGTTTTATTGGAATTGAAGGGAATGAAATTAAATTTGTCGGTCAGAACCAGCCATCTGGAACACATGAAATTATAGAACATTGTGAAGCCGTAACGCCTTCATTTATTGATGCTCACAGTCACATAGGTATGGTTAGAGCTGGAGAACCTTCAAATGAAGAAGAAGCAAATGAACATATGGATTCAATTTCTCCTTTATCTAACGCTTTGCATAGTATTTATATGGATGACCCCTCGTTTCAAGAATCTATTGAATCCGGTATTTTATATTCAGTAGTGTTACCTGGTAGTGGAAATATAATTGGTGGTAAGGCTGTTTTGATCAGAAATTTTTCGTCAAATATAACTAATGCTTTTATTTCTGATATAGGAATTAAAACAGCTTTAGGATATAATCCAAGAAGTACTATAAAATGGAAAGGAACACGGCCCTCGACAAGAATGGGAGCAATAGCAGTCCTTCGTGACAATCTCTTGAAAGCTAAAAAGGCAATGAGACTTTTAGAAAAAAAGAAAAAATCAATTGATGAAATTGATCCCCAAATAGAACTTTTCATAGATATTTTGAAAAAAAAATATAAACTGATGGTACATGTTCACAAAGAAGATGATGTTATGATTCTGATAGAATTAATTAAAGAATTTAAAATAGAGGCCATTGCAAATCATTTATGTGATGTTCATAATGATAACATATTCCAGCAATTACGGGTGAATAAAATTCCTATCATCTATGGGCCGTTAGATTCATTTCCATACAAAGTGGAATTAAAACACGAAAGTTGGAGAAATATAGAAAAATTGTTAAGATCAAATTCTAAATTTGCGTTAATGACAGATCATCCTGTACTATTGCAAAGAAATCTCTTTTATTGTTTAAGGCATTTATTAAGATTTGGGACTTCAAAAGCACAAGCAATTTCAAAGATAACAAAAGAACCTGCCGAAATAATTGGAGCACCAACATTAGGTCAAGTAAAACCAGGCTTTAAAGCATCTCTTACTCTTTGGAACAATGATCCGTTTTTGCTATCTAGCTATGCAAAAACAGTATTTGCAGAAGGAGAAATTGTTTACCGTGAATAGCAATATTTTTCTAATATTTAATGGTAAAGTAATATAAAAACAAATTTTATTTCTCTCATTATTATTTGTATAGAAATTGCAAAAAAAAATGTACTCTGAACTTTATTATTTACGATAAGAAATGTAAAGTGAATAACGTTATTGAGAATGTATGTTATTCCAATTCAAACTATACTTTTTCATCGTATATTTATCAAAAAGTTAAGAACGAATATTTTTGTATTTATCCCTTCATTCTAGTACGACTTTGTTGTCATCTATTTTAACTAAATTCTATGTTTGATTTAACATAACTTATTATAAAAAAGAGGATATTCAGAAGAATTTTAAGCTATGGCTATATAATATGCCCTATGGGAATCCTTACTAGTAGAGAAATTCTAAATCGTTTAAATAAAGATCTGATTATCGATCCGTTTAATATAAAAAATTTAAATCCAAATAGTTATAATTTAACTTTACATGATGAATTAAAATTTTATGATTGTGATTTTTTAGATATGAAAAAAGAGAATTCAACAAAAATTCTAAAAATTCCAAATGACGGACTATGGCTTGAACCTGGAGAAACATATCTGGGAAGAACAATTGAATATACAGTAACTAAAAATTTAGTCCCAATTATAAAATCACGTTCTTCTATAGCAAGACTTCATATACATATAATTAATAGTGCAGGATTTGGAGATATAGGTTATTCGGGTCATTGGACAATCCCTAT
>DAIPKY010000359.1:0-1500 GCA_036769505.1 Nitrososphaeraceae archaeon | reverse complement strand
GATGGCATTGAGCTGTTACCATATCCTGGATAATCTGGTGCTACAAGATGGAATTCATCAGACAGTATTTGTATCAAGTTTCGAAACATGTGTGATGATGTCGGAAAGCCATGCAATAACAAAATTGTTGGAGCATTCTTTGGACCTGCTTCTCTGTAAAAAATATCGATGCCATTTATTTTTACCGTTTTGTATTTTGTCATGTAAATTTGAGATTTATTCATAAGTATATTTTACAATAAATGACATAATAATGAATCTGAAACTAGTTTCAAAGAATCAATACAAACATCGATAAATTTTATTAGTTTATTATAATTCAAATGGAAAAATTATTTTATACAAATAACCATTGTTATATAATATAAGAGATAATTTTCTTTTATATTGGTTATTTATTTATAATAACCTAAACAAATTAAACCAAATTAAGCTATACACTTGCAGAAAAAAGAAGATTTCAAAATAAAAAATTAGGGTTTAATTTTAGATTTCTGCAAATCTGCATAATCTTTGAGCAAAAATACTTCTCCTCCATTAAATCCTTCAACATCGTTTTTTGACACTTTATATTCATAGCGACCATCATGTATTGTAACAGTATCTTGTTCTACACAAATGACATTTCCAACATCTTGATTATCTTTTGAACGTACAGGTTTGAGTATTATTTTATCCCAATTGTATACTGCTGGTTCACTCGACATGTCTATATATATTACGTGAAACAATTATTTAAATTTTAAAATAATCAATATAATCATTACAATTTAATTCAATTATAATTAAATCTTGCAAATAGCTACTAATATCGATTGAAAGAAAGAAAAAATATTATATTTAAAAAAGTATTGGAATTATATTTTGCATTTATTTACAAGATTGTTTATATCATCTAACTATTCTTTGCGTAGTCCTTTGCACCTGTAAAATCAATCATAACACATGGTTCATTTCCAACTACCCATGCATTATGTCCAGGTGGAATTACAGCTATATCTCCAGGTCCAGCTTCACCTTCAGTTCCATCATCCATTACAACTTTTATTCTTCCTGATACTATGTATCCTGTATGTGGAGCCTCACAACTGTTTGTTTTGACTATGGGTTTGACACAACTTTCCCAACTCCATCCTGGTTCAAAAGTACTTCTTCCAATACTCACATCACCAATGTTTCCGATTTCTATTTTACCTTTCTCGAATGTTCGAACTTCATCAGGAGAATTCAGGCTTTTTTTCTGCAACCTTGTTGTTGTTGACATGTTAATTAGGGTGACTTTAGTTTGATTATAAATATTGCTATATTTTTAATATAAAAAAGGAGTTTTTAACTTAGTTCTTATGACAACTTTAAAAAAATGAAAGATGATGGAAGATAAAGAAACCATCATTAACAACATAATAAAATCTAATAAAAATTTAGATTCTGAATTTTTTCTTATACCCATAAAATTGTCAATCTTTATGATCACAAACTTATTATATTATGTTACCGAAC
>DAIPKY010000037.1:0-14022 GCA_036769505.1 Nitrososphaeraceae archaeon | reverse complement strand
ATGATTTTTTCAGTTATTATTTTATCAAAATCATATTGATCAAAATCCATAGTTAAAATCAAATAATAATACTGATTATTTTCTTTATTATTGATTGGAATCAAACACCTGCTCATTCTTGTATACCTTCTAAACGTATAAGTTAATTCACCCATTTTTGGTTCGAATTTTAATCTTGTTTTATGTCTATTTATCGTATTAATTGCAAATTCATGATTTTCTTCTATAGTAAGAAATGGTTTCAATCCTTGTCTATCTCGTTCATTTATAATAACACCATTTTGATCCGTTATTCCTACCCATCTTATAGACCTATCAGAATCCAATACCCTTTGGGTAAAAGCATAAAGGAATTTCGTAGTGTCAATCTTCTCCTTATTATCATCATTATCATCATCAGTATTTCCATACATATTCTTTCTATACATAAAGTAATTTTTGATTGTAATAAAAAAGTTATTTTAATGTAAAACTAACGCCATAAGAAATAAATTTAATTCTATTTAAGTATTATTTATACCAAGATTGTAATTATATTTTCTATACATCTCGAAAGACTTTAAAAAAAGTATATCCTAATTATTTAACATAATAGCAGTAAAGTAAAAGTTAGAGCAGAAAATACAGGTTAATCAATAAAAAAATTTGGCAGTAATATCATATATAAACTGTTCAAGCCCTCCCTAGAAAAGATCGAATTATTTGTTTTAATTGAATCGGATGATAGGCAAAATCCTCATCAGCCAAAATTATTACTGTATTTTCATAAATCCAAAGAAATTAAAAAAAACTAATATTTAACCAAAACTTCATCATCTATTTATACCAATGTCTTTAACTCTTGCATCAATAGTATATGTTACAGTAAATGGCTCACCATTTGTTTTATGAAAAACTAGTGCATTTCCTACAAAATTAAATGAGCCAGAACTTATTCCAGTACCGTTTATTTCTATAGGTATATCAATTATATCTCTCATATGAGTAATCGCAATACTCTTATTACCTGGCAATACTGCATGATAGGGTTCACCATGTAATGAATCTGGTTTCTCTTCTGGAGCATAAGTATGAAGAATCTCTGCCTCTATTGGTTTACTTGCAGTAAATGTTACCGTTCCCGACCAGACTTTTCCATCATCTCTTAAAGGAAGAGCAAATACTACCTCATGAGATGGTTGTCCAGGATGCCTTACCGGAGCCGGTTGTGACATACCCGTCTTTTGTTCTATAAAAGTGTAGCTACTATTATCAAGAATAGAAGATGAATATAATATAGATGAGTTATTATTATTGTTTATATCTGAAGCTGCAAAAACAATTGAGCTGAAATTAATACATGTTATGGATATAGCCGTTCCAACCATAAAAAATATAATTGTAGAAAGTAAAAATGACGCTTTTGAATTGTCCATAAGAAGTTTATCTTTATCAAATAAATTGAACATATTAAGCCTCTAAAATGGATTTAATTAAGTGTTTTAATTAAGTGTTTTGAAATGTCAAAACAATTTTCTTTTAAATGGCAACGATAAGTTCTATATATCTTAAAACAAAATATGAATATGATAAAATTTATTTTAATTAAGTTCATTTTTGACAACTTTAATTCTTGTAAATCTGAATAATGTTGTTTCATTTAGTGAAGGCTTCTCTAATCAAACTATTAAAACAAATAATACTAATTTTGATATTTCTACATTAGTGTTTGAAGCTGATTCTACTCCTTTTAATATTACATATGCAGATTGGATTGTAAAATGGTGGCGATGGGCTTATTCAATTCCACAAACTATTCATCCTGCATATGATGATACTGGAAAATTCTGTAAAGAGAATCAGAAAGAACCTGTATGGTTTTTCCCTGGTACATATGAACACTCAGTTGTACGCTATTGTGAAATTCCTTACGGAGTAGGAATATTATTTCCTGTATTAAATTCTGAATGTTCATTTCCTGAATATCCTAAAATGAAAACAAAAGAGGAATTAAGTAATTGTGCTAAAAAAATTCAAGATAAAACAGTTCCAGGATTTGCAACACTTAATGGTGTAAATATACCAAATCTAGAAAATTACCGTATTCAATCAGATATTTTTAATTTTGTATTACCTGAAAATAACATTTTAGGTTTACCATCGATGAACTCTAAAGCAGTTTCTGACGGAAATTGGGTATTTTTAAAACCTTTACCTCCTGGTGATTATGAACTTAAATTTAAGGGAAACATTAAGAATACAAATAAGGAAACAAAAAGTAGTATAGACAAAGACGAATTTGCAGGCCCAATCGGTTGGAACTACACTACTACATACATACTAACTGTAAAATAATATAATTATAATTTTTGTATAAGTATTATAATAATATTATATAATGATCTTTAGTTTAGCATTTATATTAGTAATAGGACAAATATTAACAGAAAAGAAAAACCTAGCTATAAATCTCTTTATTCTTCAATCATTTTTATAAATGGTGAAAATAGAAGAATAGTTTTTACAGATGCTATTTATCAATATATTCACTTACAATTTGTACCAGTTTGTTCTTTTTTTAATAAAGTAAGAATACTTGCAACATAGTCCAATTATATATTATACTCATTAAATTATGTTATATGGATATCAATTGTATGCGGAATTAATACAGTATTGATGGAATATAAATATTAATGAAAGATTGAGAATCCTATTAGCTATATAAGGAGAGAAAAACATTATTTCTCATAATAGAATAATTAAAAAATAATGAGCAAACTTCATTTAATATGCTATTTCAAGTATTCCAAATGTTATGGTGTCTAACAGAATCAGATTGTGTAGGTAGTGATATGTCCAATATTTCTAGTATGTATTTAGGTATTATAGGAGGAGCAATTATTGGTGCTATAATCAGTTGGTGGATATATAATAGACAAAAGAAAATTTCAGAAAAACAAGATGGCCTACTAACACATATAGAAGAATTAGAAGAAAAACATGAAAAAATTTTGAATATGATACAATTATTTGAACGAAATCATGAAAAACTATTAAAAAATATTTTCACCTTAGAGAGAAAGATAGATGCACTATTAGAAAGTAAAAAAGATACATAAATATCTGACATTTTGTTCTATTAGTAATTCCTCAAATTAGATTTAATTTATCATACTATTATCTATCATAATAGATAGAAACAAAACAAAAATTGTTAAAAAAGTTATGCTATACTTCCTAAATAAAATTGTACTTAAATATACTAAATATACATCCATATACAAATATTATTTGTAAACAACAATAATTATTGAAATTATGTAAATAGATAAGTAGTATCTCTCCATTTTTTTCATTTTCTATTGTATCTAAGGAATTATCAATATAATCAAAAATATAATAACAATATTTAATGTTATTAATCATTAGACATAGGTATAATACAGTATATTTTTATTAACAATATCATGATAACTTTTTCGTCAAATAAAAAAAAATAAGAAAACTAATTAAGTTCTTAACCAATAGTATTAAAATTAGATAAAGATTTCCACAGATACCATGTGGCAATACTTCTATAAGGCCTCCACGGTTTAGCTATTTCCATCATTGTATTTGGTTTTGGAAGTTCTGATAAAGAGTATACCTTCTGTATAGCTTTTCTTACTCCTAAATCTGTTACAGGTAATATATCTTGTCTTCCAAGAGAAAATATTAAAAACATTTCTGAAGTCCACCGGCCAATTCCTTTTACATTTACCAATTTATTGATAATTTCTTCGTCATTCATCTTTGGTAATTCTTTTAGATTTATTCGACCATCATAAACATGTAATGCCAAATCCTTTAAGTACTCTATTTTTCTATTAGATAAACCAACTTTTTTTAAATTATCGTTAGGAGAATTTAAAATTAGAGTGGGTGTTATTTGCTTATTATTGTAGTAATTAATAAACCTATTATAAATTGCGTTTGCAGCTTTTCCTGCTAGTTGTTGATAAATAATTGATTCTACAAGAGATTGAAAAGGATCGTTTCGCATGTTTATAGAATATTTGCCAACTATTTTGATAATTTTTTCTAGATTGATATCTACTTTACAAAGATATTGTATAGCATCAATATTAACTGATTCCATTACATTACAATAGATTTAATACTATTCCCATTAATGAAAGATTCGTAGTAAAGCAATTTATTCAATGAAAGGGATATTTTCTATTTCAGTATGACCATTATTGACTATTAGAAAAATTTTTTGATGGTATATTTGGTTGGTTGGGCTAAATGACTATTGGAATTGGATAAAAGAATTATAATATAAAACATTTCGAAAATAGCATCAATTTAAGATGACAGTTACTAAATATATTTAATGGATAGAGTAATTTTTCTCATCTATATGAAAATAGAGATATTTTACATTAGTAGAGGATTATTACTAATTTTCAGTAACATTTTAAATACTATATCTTAACATTTGTATTCTCATTATATTTATTTTCTAAAAATTGCTTTCTCATCAATAATGTCTTAAGCTTATGAATGCCATATCCAGTATTGGATGATATAGCTATTACATCACCATTTATTTCTAATTTCTCTACAATTTCATTAATCATTCTTGTATCGATTTTATCGACTTTAGTTAATACTGTAAATAATTTGGATTTATTAACATTTAATTCTTCTAAAATGTCCATACAATTCAAATATTTTATTCTCATATCTTCGATTTTCTCTGATGAATCTATTAAAAGTAGTATCAGATCAGCACCAAGCGATTCTTCTAAAGTCGATTTAAATGCATCAATCATGTAAGTTGGGAGTCGACTGATAAAACCTACTGTATCTACAATTAATATTCCTTCATCTTCTCCCTTATTTTTGTTATTATGAGGAACTTTAAATGATCTTGTAGTAGTCGAAAGAGTAGTAAATAAATTTGATGATGTCTCTTTATCTTCATTTGTAAGAAGATTAAATAAGGTTGTTTTTCCTGAACTAGTATAGCCTACTAAAGAAACAACAGGTATTCCTGTTTTCTGTCTTTGGCGCTGATAGATATTGCGTTTTATTTTAGCATCATTTATCTTTTCTTTAATAAATGACATTTGTCGTTTGAGATCACGAAACTGTACATCTACTATATATTCTCCCATACCTCCTTTTCCTGCTCTTTCATTACTCTTGCTTAACAATTTTGCATTTTCACGTACCCGCGGCATCTCATATTCAATCTCAGCTAATTGGATCTGTAATTTTGCTTCAACTGTAGTAGCTCTTGTATAAAAGATATCTAAAATTAATCTTTCACGATCTTTAACAGATATTCCTATCAATTTCTCAAGGTTATAGATCTGTTTTGAGCTCAAATGTTCATCAACAATTATTTCTTCGATTTCATTAGTTTCTTTTACAAATTTTTCTATTTCTTCTGCTTTGCCTGAACCCATTCCATATTTCGAATGATTAAGATATTTTTGTGTAAAAACTTTGGCAATTTCATATTCTGGAATAGACAGTATAAGCTGTTTGCCCTCATTTATGACAAAATCATCAGGGTACGTTACTAATATTACTTTAGATAATTTCAATCTTCGACCAATCCATATAATCTTCTATACTATATTCATTTTGGTGTCCTCTCGAACAACTATGTATCATGTTATTTTTAGTAATTGATGATTTAAATTCATCATCATTAGTGAATTCTTCAACAATATAGATTCCTGGGAAAACTTCACCACAGGTTTTACATTTTAACATCAGCATTGGCATTATATTATTATCCCTATTTTATACGAGATGAAGTTGTTATTATACTAGCTTATTTATTCATTATTAACATTAAAAATAATAAGTAATTGTTATAATTATTGAAAGTATCTATTGTACAAGTATTATTATCATTAATCTCGTCATATTCCCGATCTTCTAATCCTAAATTTATAATTTTAAATGTAATTTTTAATACCAAAACAATATATGAAAACTACTACTAGGAGTCATAATTCAGACTTTTTGCTAAACCTCACATGTTGGAAGTCTAGGTAGAAGTTAACTCATAGAAGATGCCACGTCGTGGTAGTGGTAATGTTGATAGTGATTTTAAAAAAATTGGTACTAAAATAATGATGATGATACAATGAAAATATAGATTTAAAATATAATGCTGAGTAATAATTGAGAACAAAGAAGAATATAGTATAGAACTTTAAACAATTAAGTAATTTATTTTTTATGTCTAGATTAGTTGATTATTAAATTATTATTATTCTAGAGAAATAACAACAATAAAGAAAAGTATACTTTTGGTCGTTATAAGATATCATGTTAGCTTTATATCTAATACTAAAATAAACGGTATAATAAATATTATATAAAAAAATTTTACTGGATATTATTATATAATATATTGTTCATAGTCTTGTAATGATTTCAAGAATGTTATTAATAATTACATTTGCTACCACAATAAGTACAATACTAGTAAGTAGTCCTCTAATTGATACATTTGCTCAGAATGATGATGCTTCTAATCCAATGACATCAGATACAAGTAATAATGACATGTCAATGACAAATGAAAATATGGATACTAGTAGTGATAACTCAACAGGTGCAAATGAACAATCAGGCTCAGGAGGTACTTTAGATAAAATAAAAGACAAAGTAGGTGGGGTACTTGGCAACGGAGGAAATGATCAAGCAACAACAGGAGAAAATTCTGAACAAAACTCAGGAGGTACTTTAGATAAAATAAAAGATAAAGTAGGTAATATACTAGGAAATTGAGGAATAACTAATATATAAAATTATAATAAAGAAGCACATATTCTTCTTTGTTATTATTAATATATCATAGTTATAATTTCTATAGTAAAAATAAGTAAATAAATTAGTTACGACGAACAAAGTATTTTGAGTAGGATATCTAGTAATTAAATAAATTTTCAAACTAGATAATTGTTGCAAGATTTTATAAAGTTTTATATAAGAAATAATAAAATTTAGATAAGAGAAAAATAATTCAAAAGGTATTTGTGATTATAATAAATATCAGGTGAGTGTGCAATTTCCTATAAATTATTTGTAAAATAAATTAATCTCGAAGCTAAGATCGCTAACTACATAATTTATTCATAATCTTCCTTATAAGAATTACAATTATAGTAGATGCTTATATATATTAAAAACAAAAATCCATATACTTGTTATATTTAAAAATTTTATTGAGAAAGGTTATAATTTTTGGAACCGGTAACTTTGCCGAAATTATATATATATATCTAAAGCAATCTACAGAATTTGAAGTTGTAGCTTTTACAGTTAATGAATGGGCTTTAAAAGATAACCAAGTATTTTGTAACTTGCCTGTAGTTCCATTTGAAACAGTTCAAGCTATTTATCCATGTACTAAATTTGAGATGTTTATAGCAATAGGATATACTAATATGAATAAGAAAAGAGCAAAGATATTTGATGAAGCAAAAACAAAGGGGTATAAATTGATAAGTTATGTACATCCTACTACTTCAATTAGTGAAGAATTTCGTATGGGAGAAAATTGTTTTATCTTTGAAAATAATGTAATTCAACCTTTTGTGACCTTAGGAAACAATATAATAATCTGGACAGGTAATGTAATAAGTCATCATACAACAATAAAAGATCATTGTTTTATTGTTTCACATTCTGCAATAGCAGGAAATGTGACTATCAATTCATTTTGTTTTATAGGAATGAATGCCACTATAAGAAATGGTATAAAAATTGCTCGAGAGACTGTGATTGGAGCAGGGGCAATTATATTAAGTGATACAGAGGAAAAGGGAGTTTATACCAATAAGTCTACCATTAAATTAAATATAACAAGTGATAAGTTAAAATCATTATAGTTTCCTTAAAATAGCTGATATGATATTATATATTTTTTTATCTCATGATGTTGATTGGAGAAAACAAGGACCAGAAAAAGAACATATATTTGCTAGGAAAGATAGATTTGAAAATTCTGTATTTGAGCGAGTTAATCAAGAAAATTTATATTATAATTTTGAAGAAATAATGGATTTGGAAGAGAAATTTGGTATTAGATCCACATTTTTTTTCAGAACATATTATGAAAATGGAAATTATTTAGATTATGAAGAAGAAATTACATCTCTTATGAATGGAAATTGGGAAATAGGTTTACATACGGATGGTAATTCCATCAGGAATTTAGACTTGCTTAAAAAAGAGAAAACTAACTTAGAAATCCTTACTAAAAAACCAATATTTGGAAATAGAGTTCATTATCTTAATTTTGATAACAAATTACTATCAAAGCTCAATCAAATTGGATTTATTTATGATTCAACCATGAAAAAATACAAGAATTATATTAGTATTGATGATATGAATTATAGAAAAATTGATGGTATAATAGAATTCCCTATAACTATAATGGACACATATCTGTTTTCCTATTTAGGAGCAACAGAAGAAAATATCCTAGATATTTTTCAAGAAACTATTTCTACTGTAATATCCAACAATGAGTTTGATAATATCAAAATTATAACCTTACTTTGGCATGACAATGTTTTAAAAATGAAAGGAGGAAGAATGTATAAAAATATACTTGAATATTTGACATCAAAAAACAATATCAAAATTATGCGGGGTATTGATCTTGTTAATATCATCAATCAATTTGATGAAGGTTAAAATAAACAAAGTCTGCAGTACTCGCCTAATCTAAAAATTGAGACAACCTATTCAAAAATATTCAAGCAATTCAATTTGGGTAATACATAAAAATTAATAATAATAATATTTATAATGGGTTAACTGAGGTCGTATCGTAAATATAATTATTATTAAATAGAATATCTCAGTATATGTATATATATAATTAACAAGCAACTAAAGTGATTTAATCCTGAATGAGCCGTATTCTTTCCATAAGAAAATAGAAATACTTCAAGGTTCAGGAGATATTTTAGAAAAAATAAATAGAATACTAAATAATGCTAAAAGTATTGTAAATGCTTGTTTAAATCCATTTTTTCTACAAAGTTATGTAAATAATTTCGAAATACGGAATAACTACATGAATGCTCAAAGTCGACGTGTAAAACTTAGATGTATTACAGAATTCACCGAATATAATATAGACCAATGTAGGCAGCTGATGTCTATTGCAGAAGTTAGGCATTTACCAAAAGTTAGCGGTATTTTAGTAGTAACTGATAAGGAATTTTTCAGTGACATAGACCCATTACCGTTTTCTAGTTCTTCTCAACTATTGTATAGCTGTATGGAAGAAATAGTTAAACAACAACTTGACACATTTGAAAGTTTATGGAATAATGCTGTTTCTGGAGAAGAAAGAATTCGACAAATAGAAGAAGAAGAAGAAAAAGATCCAATAAAAACAAGAATTGTTGAAACTCGTACACAATTCCATAATTTTATTATAAGTAGTTTGAAGGATACCATTGAACGGGATTGGTATTTTCAAGATGACATATTGAGAGTAATTTACGAAAATTATTTTGAATTATTTAAAGAGAATATAAAAAAAACATTATTATTAAAAAAGGTGAAACAAAAGAGCAATCCAAAATCTTCTTTAAATAAAAAAGACAACATTATTGGTTTAAGATGTATATTGAAAATAACTCGCCAAAATATGGAATTAGTAGCAAAATTTCTTGACATTGAAGGTGTTTGCATAAGACATACCAGTAATCCTATACCCATCAATTTCGAAGTATCAGATACAAAATTCAACCTTTCTATGCGTACATCTAATAAAATAGATACTTCTTATGTACTTTCTATTCAAGATATATCGCTTATAAAATATTATAAATCGATATTTGAAGACTTATGGAATGAGGGCTTGGATGCTAGAATAAAAATAAAGGATATGAGATCAAATCTAAATGCAGGAGACGGATTTACAGAATTAATTGAAAATCCTTATAAAACTCAAGAACTTTTGATCCACCATATACAAAAAGCAACTAAAGAAATCTTACTTATCCTTCCATCAATAAATGCTTTCTTCAGATATAGGAAAATAGGAATATTTAATATTTTAGAAAAAAAATTGTTAAATATTAATATTAATAATAATACTTATAATGAAGAAGAAAACAGTAACGAATTATTAGTGAAAATATTAACACCTACTAACAATAAATTAGAGGAAAGTATAACAAATATTTACAATAGAATAAAAAAACCAAACAAACAAAAGGAAAATATTGAATTTAGAAGAGTAGAATCATTATCCAAAATTAATACTGCATGTATAATCATAGATAAAAAAGATTTATTGCTTATTGAATTAAAAGATGATTCCAAAAATAATTTTCTAGATGCAATTGGATCATCAATATATTCTAATACTCCAACTACTGTTTTTTCCTATATTTCCATTTTTGATACTCTTTGGACTCAAACAGAATTATATGAAAGTATTAGAATCACAAATGATGAATTACAAAGTACCACAGAAGAATTGAAAGAATCATTGCAAATATTAGCAAATGTAAATCAAGAACTTACAATAACCAATGAAATATTAAATAAACACGATAGAATGCAAAAAGAATTCATAAATGTCGCAGCCCATGAATTAAGAACTCCTACTCAGTCTATTATAGGATATTGTGAAATGATTGATGCTTTTCCTGAAAATACAGAAAAATATTTAGAACCTATAAAAAGGAATGCTGAAAAATTGTATAGATTAACAGAAGATATCTTAGATGTATCAAGGATTGAAAGTGGTACTTTAAAACTTGAAAAAAGCAAATTTGATTTAAGAGAAATAATAGTAAATTTAATTGAAGATCTAACAGCAAAGATGAAAAAAGAAGAGAATGTAATAAAATCAAACAAAGAAAATAATGATAAAAAAACCAATATTCAACTAATATATCCGAAATTATCTGCACAGCCATTATTTGTTTATGCGGATAAAAATAGAATACAGCAAGTACTTTCTAATTTGTTAAACAATGCTTTAAAATTTACTAACGATGGAATAATTACAATCAATACAGAAAAATTCGTCGAGACAATTAATAATAATGCAAATAATGAAGAAAAAGAATTTGTGTCTATCAAAGTAAAAGATACAGGAAAAGGAATAGACCCTGAGGTATTGCCACGACTATTTGAGAAATTTGCAACAAAATCTGATAAAGGAACAGGTTTAGGGTTGTACATTTCAAAAAATATCATAGATGCTCATGGAGGAAGGATATGGGGACAGGATAACAATAAAGATGGAAAGAATGGTGCGGAATTCGGTTTCACTTTACCTTTATATGCTATATAAAATTTAAAAATCCATAATTAACAGTTATAACTATTTTAATTATTGATTAGTTTTGCAATAACTCCATTTTGTTTAATAGTACTACTGAGTCTATCTAATCTACTTGCCATTGAAATTTCTGCAATGAGTATTCAACAAGATAGGATAGTATGTGAAAAACAATTAAAAAACATTTGATTAGTATTTAGTTTTAGTCCTGTTATATTATATACCTTTGGCTAATTAATTGTAACATTTTATTTTGTATAAGGAAGTTATAATATTTACATTATTTATTTATCAATATTTTGAGAAATATTGATTAGTATTAATTATCTTTTATTATCATATATTTAATATATATTAGCAATCACTTTAAAATTTTTACTTAAAAGAAAAATTAATTTCTATTAAAAAATTTTTAGCTCCAGAAGATTAAACTACTCATTCATTTATGTTATAACAATATCGTTTAATTTAAGAATGAAATGAATAAGAATAAATGTAAAAGGTAGATAGAATATTTTTGTGGACTTCAATTTCGCTATGAATATGTTTGACATTATAGATAAGACTACACATAAATTTGAAATTATTAATGATGAAAGTAGCCTCATGCTAGAAACTATTACTTGTAATAGTACATCGTATCAAAATTGGATCTTTCAGAATAAGATTTATTACTTTGGAGTATCTAAAATAGCAATTTTAAATGATGATCATGAGACATATCATTCTAGTTTGCTTAACATAGAAAAAAAGAATTTGGCATATATATTCCTCAAAATATATCTACTTATTATCTTAAATGTAATACTACCAAATAGACTCAACTGTCTTATAATGAAAATTGTAATTATAGAATGTAATTAATATGTCAGAAGTAACTTCACTTTTTATAGCAATTGTAATACTATTTTTTCCTGATCTACTAAATAAAAAATATATTTTTAATTACTTCTGGGATGTATTATCAAAATCTTATAAAACTGATGTTGAACCTATTAAGGATTTTTTTATAGATATAGATTCAAACAAATTTGATAACGTATCTAAAAAAGAGATAATAACTACTTATTTTGGATATGGATTTTCTGTTCTTGGTTTGTTTATTACAATAATCATAACTTCATTTTCGATTATAGGTATAATATTATCAAATGTTGGCAATTTTTCTATTATTACTGTTAATTTAATAATATTTATTATTTTGATAATATTGGTATTTGAGATTCAACATCTTCTCTCTCATAATAAAGCAGATAAAGAGAAGTTACATGTATATAATTCAAAATTAATGTTTAAACTAAAAATAATAATTGTGGTGATTAATTTGTGTCTTACTCTCTTTAGTTTTTCGTTAATCCCTAATTCATAGATCCAATATAAAAAGGGAATAAAAAGTATATAAATCAAAAATTTATATTCTTATAACTTATAAAGTCTTTCCAATTTATATACTACTAAAATAAAAATAAAAATAAATTGTTAAGCATATCATGTTTAGCTTAGACTTGATATCAATTTTTATAATAATTTCTATTATCACATTAATATTTTTCTTAACTTATTCTTAAATAATCAATTAAATAAGTAGAATACTTATTCGTAATTATAAATTGTATCTCAATACTAACTTGAAATTAAAAAAAGTAGTAGTAAGTCCTAAATCATTGAATCACGTAGAAGACTTATGTCCAATGCAAAATCTATGTTTAACCCAAATGATACAATTGTAAGCAAAAGAGCCTCTGGAAATTTACTTATTTTTGGAATCTTGATATTAATTATTGGATTAGGAACTACACTTTATACAATGAATAATAATTTTGTGATTTATTTATCAGTAATTGGAGTAATCCTAGCTATTTTTTCCTTCATTTACATAATAAAGCAATATGAAAGATCTATTATCTTAAGATTTGGCAAATATCATAAACGAATAGGACCAGGAATTAACTATAGGATTCCTTTTATCGATAATGTCTTGGTAATCGATATAAGAGAAAGAGTAAGAGAATTTAAAGCAGAAAGAATGTTGACAAAAGATAATGTACCAGTAACAATTGATGCTATTTTGCGCTATAAGATAATTGACGATAGGGCAAAGGATGCTATTTTAAATGTAGAAAATTTTAATGAAATGATTCAACAAGTTTCACAGACAACATTAAGGAATAATATTGGATCATCTTTATTTCAGGATATATTATCTAAAAGAGAAGAAATTAACCAACACATTAAATCAATTATATCTAATGAAGCAAGTAATTGGGGAATAGAAGTTGCAGGGGTTGAAATTCGTCAAGTAATTATACCACAAGAATTAGAAGCGGCTATGTCAAAACAGGCCCAAGCAGAACGAGAAAAAAATGCTAGAATTATTTATAGTGACTCAGAAGTTCTGGTAGCAGATAAATTCGATGAAGCATCAAAAGTATATAAAAACAATCCTGTTGCATATGCATTAAGACAATCAAATATGTTGTTTGAATCTATAAAAATTCAAGGTAATACAATAGTAATGGTTCCTTCTGAAACTTTGAATTCCTTGGGTTATGGCAATTTGGCAATGACTGTAGCATACCTTGAAAATACTAAAAAAGCAGCAGCATCTACAATGGAACAAAACGAAAATAAAAATTGACAAGTCTTAATCCCTCCTGTTACCAAAGAAATTCCAAGAGCCATATTTTCAGGAATATTATCCATAACAG
>DAIPKY010000358.1:0-1503 GCA_036769505.1 Nitrososphaeraceae archaeon | reverse complement strand
ATATAGATATGCTGTTATGTTCTTTCATATCTTTCATAGTAGTATGTTCTTTACAAATATAGTCAATTTGTGGATAGTCATAATTAAATGTCAATTCTTTCGATTCTCCTGGACCTATTTGTAGTTGTTGTATGATTTCAACTTTTGAAAGATCATATACCAGCCCAAAAAAATATAAATTATGAAAATCCTTACTTACATTTACCCATTTAACGTTATCTCCTTTTTGTATTTTAACAACCTCTGGAATAAAACTTCTTATTTTTTCATATGGTATAAATTCTGGGATGATAACCGAATGATTCATAATAATACTATAATATTTATTTAATAATAAAATGTTATTTCTTTTAAAAAGTGTATAATAATCAATGTAATCACTATAAGAGGAAGGATAGAAACTCCTCTTAACTCAGCGTATCAATGAACAAATTAGTGTCTACTTTGAAAAAATTTGCTATCATATATTAAGCATTACCGCTTTGTTGTTAATTATCCTAATTAAGATAAAAATAGTTCATCCATTCAAAATTGAAGCAGATTTCTATCAAACCGAGTTTAGCTCCACTTCTTTTTAATTATTTATATAAACAAAATCTATATAGTTCTCTCAGAAACATCCTTCACTACTGTCTTCTAGTTGTGATAGTTTACCCATCCATAGAGTAGAACATATTTAGGTGTAAGAAGATGGTTGTGTCATTAATTCGAAAAATAAACAATTTTAAATATTATTATTGTTGTCGAATATATGAAGAATCAAAAATAAACCGATAACCAATTCTGATTAAATTATTTTCAATATCATATCGACAAATTAAAACAATTCCTTTTTTAAGCTCTTGAATTTTATTTTTTATTTTATCATTTAATTCAATTTAATTAGATTCAATCTAATTAGAATTAAAAATTTGTCATTATCCTTTTCAGATTTTTAATTTAATAATTAATCAATATTAATTAGTATTTGTTATAAATATGGACAGTATTTTATTTCTATAGTTATAAATCTTAAGTATTAAATCATTCAACTATCTCATTATTGTTATTCTATTATTTAATTTTGGATAAATGAGATTCTGTCCAGTTTTTTCCTCTAAGAGCAAGAATCTCAAAATTCTCTCTAAAATGAGGACTATTCCATTGTTTTCTTATTCCATATATTATAGGTTTAGCTTTTTCCCATTCTTTCTGTAAATTGCCATATCTATCAAAATATAAATTTTCATCAAGAAATCCATATTCAATAAGAAGGCCTGCTAATTCGAATCTTGATGTAAATCTTTCAAACAATTGAAACTCTTTACTTCCTTGAGGAAATTTACTTTCAAACTCATCAATTGATTTAGGAATTTCGTCTTTGTGCAATTTACTCCAGAACCATTCTGATGCTTGAAAATCATAACTTGTATTATGTAATTCAGCTATTTTAAGAAGCAAATTGACATCTTCAAAACTAGTAGTTTTTTTTCCTGCTCTTTTTTTATTTTTTTTTCTTGAAAT
>DAIPKY010000357.1:0-1504 GCA_036769505.1 Nitrososphaeraceae archaeon | reverse complement strand
TTAAATATTATGTATTGGCAATGGCTGAAAATATGTCTAACAAGTCTAATGATTCCAAAAGAGATTCTCAAAATGATGAAATTAAAGCCATAGTTTTAGGACTATTTGCTTTGATTGGATTTATAATCCTTGTATATTCAATATTTATGGGAGTCGTAGGTGAACCATTAGCATCAGTAGCAGATACTGTATTTGTTGCTGCAATTATTGGCTCTTTTACTTTGGTAGGAATAATTGCTGGTAGTGCGTTTTTAAAGAAATAATACCTCTATTTTATTTTTGAAGACAGTAATGGTCAATCTTAGATTCATTCATCCCATTCAAACAAATTAAGTTACTAAAAAACTAAATATACGTTGAATTCTATCATTAGTATTTTGTAATGTACATACAGAACCAAAAAAATAATAATTAGCAAAAATTTCTTCTGACTTTTGACTCTTCAATTCTTTTAATACTATTAAGCTCATAGAGTTAAAATATAAGAAAGACGATTAATGGACGTGATGTTATAATAATGACTAAAAAGATTTTATTAGTAGATGATGAACCAGATGTTACTTATACAATAAAGAATATTCTAGAAGACAATGGATATAATGTGGATAGTTTCAATGATCCTATTTTAGCATTGAATTATTACAAAATCAATTTTTATGATTTAGTAATTCTTGATATAAAGATGCCAATCATGGATGGATTTGAATTATATACTAAAATAAGAGAAAAAGACTCTAAAGTAAAAGTTTGCTTTTTAACTGCAATTACAAGATTCAATGAAGAATTTAGAAAAATACGATTGGCATTGGGTAAAACAATCAATGAAGACTACTTTATTCAAAAGCCAGTCGAAATGGAAGACCTGCTTAAAAAATTAATTTCTATAATGAATATCTAAAAAATAAGATAGATAGATGCCATTTATATTATAGTTAGAAGAAAATATCAATACTCTGCAATTTTTATATACCTTATAAATATTAATTATTACTATCTTCATGTCAATCCATCATTTAACAAATACTCCATCAAATAACCATATTATGTAAATATTGAAAGTGGCGAACTACAAATTGTCAATTTTAGCCTTATTATGAATCAGCACTACATGGAGATTTATCTCCTTTTAACAAGCTAAAGACAGAATTGGAAGAAACTCTGAATCATCGTAAACCTGAAGGAAAGAATGATGCAATACTAGCCTTTGCAGATGCAGCATGTTTCTTATCCCATAATAAACATTTTGTGGAGTGTAAAAGACTAGAAAAATGGTGGCATAACACAACAACAACTGAATGGGTACTAAACAATCGAAATATTACTGTAGTGTGTCCACACCCTGGACTAATTCTTAACGACCATTTATTATCAGAGACAAAAGGCCGACTTAATGCTACTCATACAATAACGATTGATTTAAACCAATCCATAGAAAACCAAAAGAAGAAGACGAAGCAGAAAAAAACTAAAAGAATCCTTATCGCCGAACCAGAACCAGATATTC
>DAIPKY010000356.1:0-1505 GCA_036769505.1 Nitrososphaeraceae archaeon | reverse complement strand
ATACTCCAATCTTTGGACTGATTCAACAAGATATAGTGATAAAGAAATAGGGAAAATTGTTGTTAATATGAAATATTTGTATTAACAACTGTTACTTTTCCCAACTATTGATTTTTTTATTTGTTAACTAAAACCAAGGTAAAAATTGGTCGGATTCCATCATAATTGAAAGATTTAGCTCGACTAACAATTAATATTCTTACATTTTATTTATGTTAATTCTAATTATGTAATAATTGATGTTGATTACTAGGTAGTAAAGGTTATTGAGTAATTTATTAGAGTACCAGAAACAAACATTAGTTTCTCTCACCTTAATAAACTTAATTTGACAAACATTCATTTTATATAGTCTTATTTTTCTGGAAATTTAATTAACAAAAACGTTAGCCGGTCCTCAAAACTTAAAGTTGCATCTTATATATTATTAATGATATATAGCGTTACACAGTGCTACACTTATAGCCAATAATATATTATTTTCTATTAATAAAATAAAACAACAACACAAGACGTGGGTTTGTACAATATGCTCACAAACATTTACCAGAAATTCAAGCTCTAAAAGACATAATACAAATTTACACGAAGGAAAAGGTGATTGTGTAAGATATATTGACTATGAAATAGGAAGGGGTCAGGGCAAGTATTTTCAGAATAATCCTATTTTTTACAAAAAAAAATCTGCAACCAATCATTATATTGCCGGTAAACGAGATGGAGATTATAGATTATTCTCTCCTAATTTTATTCATAATAGAGATTTTGGAGGGGATAATGACTTTCTAAAACCTGTTATAAATGCAAAATATGAAAAATCATCTCGAAAAGATTCTTTTATTGATAATGTCGTAGAAATTATGGATATAGTAGATCGGATTCATAAAATTGCAAATAAAATATTGAATGAAGATGAGATAAAACAATTTACAAAAGGCGTATTAACTCCTTATTTTACAAATCATCCAGAAGCTAAAAAGATGGTAGAAGAACAATTAGAGAAATTTAAAAAATATATAGCATTAAAAAGATATCAAACTTATTTTAATAGTTGATTGTATGATATTATCTATATTTTTCAAACAGATTACAATTGAGTTTTGTCAAATACTAGCAAAACACAAAATTTCAAATTTCCCCAGTAGGATAGAGTATTAAATAATTTTTATTATCAATAAATTAAATATTAATCCTGTTCTTTTAATAAGCATCAATATAATAATACAAATACTTTATTCACTAAAGAACAATTGATTGGTAGACTCAGACTCAGTAAATAAGAGAAATAGGTTAATTATTTCCTATAAATGGATAGCATTAGGAAATACTACACTTGGCACCCTTATTGCATCCCTTGATGCAAATATTATATTTATAGCATTGCCTATTATTGTATCAGAACTTGGTGCGTCTCTTTTTACTATGGTTTGGATAGTAATAGGATATTCTCTTGTTACAGCATCTATCCTTTTAAATTTTGGTCGTCTTGCTGATATCTTCGGTAG
>DAIPKY010000036.1:0-14112 GCA_036769505.1 Nitrososphaeraceae archaeon | reverse complement strand
GGTGGAATGACTGGAAGTGATAGTGGAACAACAGGTGGAATGACGGAAGGCGGACCATAAGAATAATTAAATTTCAGAAACTTTATTTTTTTCTTTCCTATGAAGTATTTTTATTTATTATAACACGAGATTACCAAACATAGAAAACATCTCTCAACAAATATGGAAAAATCATAATAATTGTCATAGCCAGACTAAAATATGATTATCCCGGCCAGGATTTTACGAGAATCGGCTATGGCAATTAAATTATCTCAAATTATTAAATATTATTAACAGTTTTCCTTCAATCAAAAAGTCCAAAACACTACTATAGCATCATACCATAGCCTTCTAGATTTATCCTTGGCTCATAGAGGGCTCTGGCTTTTAAAATATAATTTTCAATTATTAAATAAATAATATAAAATCAATTGATAAATACAATCTTATAGGCAAATTGTAAGATTTCATCTTCACCATAACCTTCTATTAATATTTCATTATATCTCTCAATAATAATAATAATAATAATAGTAGTAGTAGTAAGTTTGGTTTTTAATACAAGAATAATAATATCCATTCGTTTATACATGGTAGACTCGTTTTTTATATATAGTATAATAAACTGACTGATAATATTATTGATAATAATAATAATAATAATAATAATAACAATAACAAATACATATTATTAGTTGATGATGACAAAGATACTGTATTCACTTTTGAACTGTATTTGAAATCACTTGAATATACTGTCATATCTTTTGTTAATCCTGTTGAAGCCTTGGACTACTTTAATAAAAATTTTGCTGACTGTTCTTTAGTTATAACAGATTATGGTATGCCTCAAATGTCAGGAATCGATTTAATAAAGAAAATTAGAGAAAAAGATCAAAATTATACAAAAAAAATAATACTTATTAGTGCAACCATTAAAGGTAATATTCTTAATGACTATTATGATGAATTATCTAATCTTAAAGTGAATAAAATATTAGAAAAGCCTCTATCTATAGAAATATTGAAAAATGAAATTAAAACATTAATGGAATAAATAGTCTTCCTATAATTGATTGCTAGTAGACTATTAGGATATATAAACCTGAATTAAATTGTCTCAAATTATTAGATACAATCGTATCTATTTATTTACAGTCTTATAGGCAAATCTAAGATTCTATAGCCATCTATTTTTGTTTTAAATCCCACTAGTAGTTGGTTATGGTTATTATTACGTAAACTATATTATTTTAAATTTTAATATGATACCATAATTTTAATTTCTCATTAAATTACAGTAAGGATAATTTACTCTATGATTATTATTATCTAAAAAATCATAAAAGTCTTTTACAAGTTTTAAATCATTTGTTATATAATGCTTATTAATGATTTGGACAATAATATCCGTAGTTATAGGAATAATAATTTTGGTTCTGTTATTGAGATTTTTATTTGGAATAATATAAAAAGAGGATGTAAGAAGGATGAATTTTACTTCAAAATTTATTGAGACTGCTCTTGCTATTTCCTTCTCCAAGGTAGAGGAACTCAAAAATAACAGAATTAAAGAATTGCTTGAAATAAAGTCAAAGATTAAAGAGGATCCTATCTTAGTCGAAAATTGGTTTGATAATGAAATTAATAAAATAAGAAAGGTAACAGAAAATAATTCTTCTTCTATTAATATTGAATCTTTAATAAATAAGATAAAATAAGGAGTTACCATCTCTTAAAAACAAAATACAAAATATTCCTTATCAAATGGAAATTCATCAATATATCATAGTCATTGTATGGACAACAATAACAACAGCAGATCTCGAGATGTATCTATAAACCCATTATAGGTGCTTACTTGTTTGTTCAGACTATGACAATAATTAATTTATCTCAGATTATTAAATAGAATATTTCTTATCGAGATCACCGACAACCAATAATTGTATTTGTTGTTGGACTTGTGCATTCATAGCATTCTTCTTGTTAATGATTTGGCTCATAATACGGTGACTATGGCTTTTAATAGTAGTTTTTTTAACTAAAAATAATATGGAATCAAAAATCCATTCAACAGTAATTGTTACATCATCCCCTATAATCCTTATATCTGCTTTTTTAATTGTAATAGCAGGAATATCAACAACAACAACATTTGTTAATGTTAATGCACAAGGCGAAGGAGGAGCAAATCAAACTATGCAACAACAACAACAAGAAGAAGAAAATCCTGAACATTCTGCTAACCAAACTATGGAAAAAGCAATTCAATCTGCCAATGAGACTGGAGAGGATGTTGGTAAAGTTGGCTCTAATATAACTGAGGGAGCAAAAGATCTAGTTGGGAATATTGGTGAAAAATTACAAGATTTAGGAAAATAAATATAATTTAATATTTTTTAAAAATTAATAATTCTATTTGATTGTTTTCTTATTATACTGCATGTAAAATTTTTCCTAGATTCTCTATAATTAGTTACTTTGGGTTAGGATTGTTAACAATAGTATAACCTCTGAGCCAGAGTTTTTTTTGAATGTCAAAGGGTAATATCATGAAACAGAAGTAAGATATTATCCATAATATCAACAACAACAACTATATTTTTACTATTATTCTGTATAGTATTAATCGAACTTGATCACAGCAACAATAATAGCATTGTTAGAATTGTAAAAAAGTGTATGGCAAATACTTTTATTTTGTTATGGAGACAACTGATAAAATTTCCATATAAAGTGTTCTATGGGTAGTGTATCTATTTTTGAGAATCCTGCTTCATTTGCATATCTTTTAAAAGTGGAAGGAGTCATGGCTGCTCCTGTAGCTTCAGAATTTGTATAGGCCATTGATTGTGGAAGACAAAGTAATACACTAAAATTATAATAAAGTCTTCCTGCAAAATCATTTTTATCTTGTAGTTTATCTTTCATTTTAACATCGCCAACTAAAATAACTCCATTTGTAGATACCATGTCTTTTATTTTTCTTAAAGCTTCAATAGGATAGGGCATATCGTGTATTGATTCAAACGTCATAACCAAATCATACTTTTCTTTAACAGGGGCTTTCTCAATTGGAGTAGCATATAGAGATATTCTTTCTTGTAATTCTTCATCCTGTACATTTCTTGAAGCATTATCTATTGAAGAAGAATCTGGATCAATAGCATCTATCTTAACCAAAGGGAAATAGTTAGCTAATGCGATACTTGCCCAGCCATCTCCACAGCCTACTTCAAGAACACGCCCTCCTTCTGATTTAAGTTTATTTTCTATATCTGGCATAGAAGAAATCCATTTTGCTATATCGTTGACAAACATAGGTCTATTTCCTTCACCCTGTGCAAATAACAAGTCTATTCCATAAGAAGAATAAGAAATACCTTTGCCAGTCTTGAATGCCTCAAGTAAATTATCTATCACTGATGAAAGGCTTGGAATCCAATAAACAAAAGGAATAGTATATGCACTATTATCACGATCACAAAATACTATCGCATGTTCTTCTGATAAGCTAAATTTATTTGTTGAAGGATCATATTCTATGTATCCATTGACTGTCATGCATTCTAACCATTCTCGTAGATAGCGTTCAGAATAATTGGTTTTAGCAGCTAATTCACTAGAGCTCACTGGACTTGCCTCTTTTAAAGAATTAAAAAGGTTAAGTTTGTGTCCTAGATATAAAGTAAGGCAACTTATAGCAGAGTTTGTTTCATTAATAATGCGTTCTGCAAGCTGGTCAACTTTCTGTTGATTCATAAAAGGCAATTGTTGTATTGCACATATAAAAATTCTTGAATTTGTAATGCATATTTTAACAAATTAATTAAAAATCAAATTGATGAAATGATTTAACCATATAAGAACAAATTTGTCTTGATTATGAAATGACCTCATTTAGAAGTTTATAAATTTTTAAATAGTTTTATATCTTATGAATTAAAATCCCAAGCTTGATCTGTTATCCTAATATAGGGCCAAAAATATTGTGTCAAAAACAATTCACACACCTCTGAACCCAATGAATATTTTATGAAAAGCAGATATTTGTGGAGTATTATCTTCATACATGACTCTACCTGATCATCTTTTAGAATACATCATAGAGGACCCTAATTGTTAATTAAAATGTGACTCTAAATTTTAGAAGTAGTATATCAATAATTTCAATAAATTTTATTTAGGGCAAATCATAATATCCTTGCTTTAGAAAATTAATTAGTATGTAATGTTATAATATTTTTTTAGAGATGAATTTACCACGAATAATTAGCTACCGAAAATAACAATAAACATTAACTAATCTAATTTAGTAATACTATGTTAGCAAACGTACGTAAGCACTTCAATTATATTTTATATAATTTAACAATATTATTATTTCATTTGAAGCTTTTATCATTTTTCTTCTATTATAAAATTACTCAATTGTTAACCGCATAAATATCTTAATATTTTCACTTTTATCTTTAAGGTAATTAAAATTATGACAATTATCTTCTACTACCTTTCTTGGGCCTCAAACCATTCTCAATTAGTACTTTATAAATTTCCGGCACTGCAAAACAAAACCCAATATGTAAACAATCAGTTTTCTCACAAAAATCACATTGCAACTCCTTCTTTTTTGAATTTATATATATTGTAACAAGTCTATTCATGGTATTATCTTTAATAGCTATATGATTATCTATAGCGGAAGTAAATTCTAGAAATGAACCATACTCTGTTATTTGTTTATTGAAGGCTATTGTATTTTTTAAAATGAGATCTAAATAAGCTGTAAATTTTTGATTAGAGGGTCTTTTTTTATCATTATTATATAATTCTAATAATTTGTTTTTGACATCTTCTCTAATTTGTACTGTTAACCAGCCTTTCTTTTGTGGCATATTCTCAATGTATTTATTTAGGTTAAAGTATGATATAATCTTTATTTTATTAAAATAATTTTTATATATTAAAATTTAGGTTAAATTAACATAAAGGTTAAGTACTACTATTATGTTAAATTAGGTTAATGGCTCAAGATTTAATAGTAAGAACTGCATATATTATGTTTAAAAAAGTAATCCATAAAGTCAAAGAATTTGTAAAAAGAATAGTGTTGTTGCAATCTTTCACTTCAGCAGGTCAAATATGCAAATCATTATTGTTATTAAAAAACTAAGAGACTCATTGAAATGTTTTATAAGGTTGAGAATCCATTTTTTGTATCAGCCCATGAATATCTATTAAAGTCATTTAAAATAAATATACAAAAAAATCAATCAATTAACTTAACAATTGGTTTACCTACTTTTTTTCTAAATCTTTATAATTTGATTCCTAAATTGGCCATTAAAGCATTATTGCCAAGAAATCATGGCGGTATAGAATCTCCTACTGTTATGATCATTGATGGTAGCATTAGAGGCCAATCCACTCATTTAGATTTTTACAGCTTTGTAGATTATGCTATTCAATACGGTATGAATGTTAATTCAGTTTTAGAAAGAATTATAGTAACAAGATCTTTTACTGCCCACCAACTTGCAGATACAATAATTTGTAATTTAACAAAGATGACTCAAAAGTACAAGTCAAATGTTGTAATAATCACAGATTTATTTGCTACAGACGAACAATTACATCTTTCTGAAAGAAAATGGCTTTTGAATCATATGGTCGAGTCTATAAATAGTATTTCAGAATTAATAATTGCTGCTGTTTTCTCTCCTGTGATAATAGATGGATTTCAAAAAGTCATCAGTAGTAATACACAAAGATCAAAAAAACTAACAACAAATAAAAAAGTGTAAAATAAATGGGTAGAACAATTCCATCTTTTAGAATAGCTGCCTTAATGGAAGAAAAAAGATGGAACATATATAGACAATATTTAAATAAACAGGAGCACAAAATTTTTAAACACATGTTTTCAATTGCATACTTTTTTAATTCTGCATCTTCCTATTCTGCGAATCCAATAAGAATAAATCCAATTATGTTTTCAATTGCTTTATATCATCAAAAAAAGATATCTTCATTAAAAAAGAAATTTAATAAAAATTTTTTTTTCAATCATCATTGTTATCTACAACTACAGAGATGAAAAAAGAAATATCTTCTAATCTTTTTCCATATGATGATATTGTTACAAAAGAAATTGATTCATGGAAAAGTTATACAGATTGCCTAAGAAAACAAGATAGAGAATTGTTTTATGAAATGCTTAATAGCTGTTACAAATACTCTTCAGCAATCAATTTAAAAGGAAAAGAAAATTCTACTACTTCAACTCTTATGACAATTTTATTGGAACATCATAAAAATTTACTACTACTAACAAAGAAAATTGAAAATGACATAACAATAAAAGATAGAGGCGAATAGTAAAAATTACCATTATTGGTTGGCTATTTGATGCATATCAATCTCAAGATAATAGTAATATGGTATTTTGGATAAGATTAAAAAATTCAGATTTTAATGATAAAAATAATTATAGATATGTTAGGATTGAAGAGAAATGGCAAAATTATTTTTATGTTGCTTCTAACAATAAATCTAAACTGGAACAATTAGTTCAAAATGACAGTATTTCATCTTTAATTAGCTCATGGGAATTTGTTAAAAAATCTGAAACAATAACAGATACAAAAAAATCTACTGTCTTGAAAGTTGCCGCTTTATGTAAAAATATGAAATTAACAAATATGATTGAAAAAATGGATGGATATAAAGATTTTAGATTATACAATGTAGATTTACTACCTGAACAACAATATTTTTTTGAATATGATATTTTTCCATTAGGATTTTTTGAGATAACTAATGATAGTTCAACAGATTTGGTTTGGAAAGCTACCGAAGACACTGTTGATTCTACCAATTATTCTCTGCCATATTTTGAAAAGATTCACATCAAGCTTAACTTTCCAAAAGGTAAAATTGTAAAACCAACAGATGAATTAAACTCTATTAGCATTGTACATTATGAAGATAATAACACAAGTCGTATTACCGATATTACAGACAAATCAGAAAAAAAATTATTACAAGAATTAATAAAAATTGTTCAAAATATAGATCCAGATTTTATTTTTACTGACGATGGTGACTCCTTTACATTTCCTTATCTTATTCATAGAGCAAGAATAAATGAAGTTGAATTATGCCTTAGTAGAGACAACAATAGACCTCTAACAAATCCTAAAAGAAAAGGAAATTCCTTTGTTTCTTATGGTAGAACTTATTTTAAGCCATCAACTATTAAATTATTTGGACGAATTCATATTGACAAAAGTAATTCCTTTACAATTAGAACTGGCTCAGATTTAGAAGGTTTATTTGAAATTTCAAGACTTTGTAGAATACCACTACACGAAGCCTCAAGAGCGTCAATTGGAAGATGTTTGACCAGTTTACATCTTTATAATGCAACAAAAAAAGATTTACTGATACCATGGAAACCATTGTTAAATGAATATCCTAAAAATATGATGGAACTATTTTTAGCTGATAGAGGTGGTCTAATATTAGAGCCAGAAATAGGTGTACATGAAAAAGTAGCAGAATTTGATTTTATATCTCTTTATCCAAATATAATGTTAAAGAGAAATATTTCAGCAGAGACCATATCCTGTGAATGTTGTTTTGATAATGCTAAATTTAGAGTACCAGAGCTAAATTATCATATTTGTAATAAAAAAGGATTGATTCCAGAATCATTAGAGATAGTATTAGAAAAAAGATTAAGATACAAAGATCTGAAAAATAAAACATCCGATCCTATACTAAAAAGTATTTATGATAAAAGACAGTCCGCTCTAAAATGGATACTTGTAACCTCTTTTGGATATTTAGGATTTAGTAATGCTAAGTTTGGACGAATAGATGCTCACATAGCCGTTTGTGCTTTTGCAAGAAATATTCTTTCTCATACAATGCATATTGCTGAAGATATGGATTTTGATGTATTACATGGAATAGTAGATTCGATTTGGGTAAAGAAAAAGAAAAATAGTAATAATATTACTACGAAAGATGATTATTTTAAATTAAAAGAAGCTATAAAAAGTAATACTGAATTTGATATCTCATTTGAAGGAATATACAAATGGATTGCATTTCTTCCTTCTAAAATAAACTCTCATCTTCCAGTATTAAACCGATACTTTGGAGTATTTGAAGATGGGACGTTAAAAGTTAGAGGAATTGAAACAAGAAGACATGACACACCTCAATTTTTGTTACAGTGTCAAAATGAAATGTTAGAAATATTTGCTCAAGGTAATTCAATTTCTGATATCAAACAAAATAAAATATCTTTGATAATAAAAAAAGTCGAAGATTATCTTTCTCTATTGAAAAGTCGTAAAGTAGACTCAGAAAACCTGATATTTACCAAGTTGCTTTCAAAAGATTATGATAAATATGATAAAAAAAGAAATACATTAGAAAATAATGCTTTAAAACAACTTGAATTAAATGGAGAATATCTAAAAGCTGGTCAAGTTTTACAATATATTATAATAGATTATAATGGACCTAAATGTAAGAGAGTACTTCCTTTTCAATTATTAGATAATAAAACTAATTATGATATTAAAAGATATTCTAAATTATTAATCGATAGTTGTAATACTGTATTAGAACCATTTGGAGTAGTATTTGATAAAAATCTACAATCAATATACAAATTAGACAATTATTATTGATTTCTTACAAATTGTATATTACGTTTGACTATTACAAGATTGAGAATAGGATTATTATAAAAAAATTTGTGATTAAAGAATCAATATAGGCGCGTGACAAATCATTTTATTGAAATTACGAATTAAGTGATCAAATATACCTGCTAAATTAAGTCATACATATTATAAAGGGGCCAAAAATATAGTGTCAAAAACAATTCACAGACCTCTGAGCCCGATTTGATATTTATTAGTTCCGATATCATTCTTTATCGGAGGCTGTTTCTCTCCAATGAACAACCACATCGAATATTAAGAAATTATCTGTCTTTGATGGTCCTGATTTTATTTGAATTGTATTTTCTCCATATTTTAAAAAACCTCGAGGTATTTCATCGAACCAAACATTATAAATCAAAGCTCTCTCATCGACACTTCCAATATCACCCTCTGGAAGGGCTCGATCATTTATTAGAATTTCAGCGTCAAAATGTTGGATACCACCAACTTTAATGAAAACATATCCATTTAAAGGATTTCCTTCTATATTGAATCTTTTTACAGATGATGATAATCCCATAAACGGTAGTTTTGTCATTGGAATATCACTTTTATCATCTCCTAGATGTTCATAAAAAGGAAGAAAAGCAAAGTCCGAGTTGGCCATAATTATGTATAAATGAAATTGATATAATAAAATTTGTGAAAAAAATATATGATAATTTGGTCAAGTTAATGAGGCTATAAAATACCATGATAACGCATTAGATTAGATAGAGAACCTGATGATCTTCTGTAAATAATATCAAACAAAGGATTAACATTAGTTGAACTTAGTGATTATAGTCAAGCAACAGATCTTGCTGATTCATATTTGGATGAAAATCCAGATGATAAAGGTTTATTATGTATAGTTAAAAATGCCTATGAAAAATCAAACAATATATCACTTGCAAGTATTATGAAGAAATGCTCTTAGAACTAGATCCTGATTATAAATGTGAATTGTTTCAATTTTTAAGTATTGAAAAAGAGGCTTTCATGTAGAAAAGTAAGAGATTTGCCTGGATTACAGGCAAAAATGAACGTCAAACCTTTGAATGAAAACAACTAAAACAAAATTAACTTTTATTCTTAAATGATTTACCAAATTTCGAAGAATTGAAAATGTATTGAATTAGTAAGATAAAAAAATTTAAATACATTCGATTTCGATTACTATACACATTTAGATATCGGAAGAGCTCTATGATCTTATTGCTAGAAAAATCCTAATGCTTCAGATTTTAAAAAAGAAACAAAGAGATTAGTAAAGTCAGTTACGAATGCTTCGACTACTATGCGTCAGATTTTTGCACTTAATATTTGTGACATAAATATAGAGAAAACATAGAATGAATGACATGACTAAGAAATGTTACCAACTGGCTCCTGATTTGACAATAAGCAGAATAGTCAATGGAATGTGGCAGGTTGCAGGTGGACATGGATATATCGACCATGAATTGGCAATAGCAGATATGATGAGATATCATGATACTGGCTTTACCAGTTGGGATCTAGCCGATATTTATGGACCAGCAGAAGATTTTATTGGAGAATTTAGACGTAGGGTATTGACACTAAGAGGAAAAGAAGAACTCGAAAGAATTCAGGCTTTAACAAAATGGGTGCCACAGCCAACAAGAATTACACGTTCTATTGTTAAAGAAAACATAGAAAGATCGCTTCGTAGAATGAGTGTTAGCTCTCTTGATTTACTTCAATTCCACTGGTGGGATTATAAAAATCCATATTACATGGATGCGCTCAAATACTTATTTGATCTCCGTGATGAAGGAATAATCAAGCATATAGGCCTTACAAATTTTGATACTGAACGTATACATATTATGATAGATTCCAATCTACAAGTTGTATCAAATCAAGTTCAATATTCAATTATAGATCATAGACCAGAAGAAAAGATGATACCATTTTGCTTGGAGCATAATATCAGTCTCCTTGCATATGGAAGTATTTGTGGAGGACTGTTGTCAGAACGTTATCTAGGAAGAACACAACAACCATCTAATGCTGAATTAAATACATTGAGCTTAAGAAAGTACATGCGAATAATAGAGGCATGGGGCGGATGGAATTTGTTTCAAGGCCTTTTATCAACTCTAAAGAGAATTGCAGAGAAGTACAATGTAAGCATTGCAAATGTAGCCACCCGATATATTCTTGACAAGCCAGCAGTAGCAGGCGTTATTATCGGTGTTAGACTTGGAATAGCTGATCATAGAAACAATAATGCACAAGTATTCAACTTTTTTTTGGATAAATCAGATTATGATGATATAGATGCTGTATGTACAAAGTCAAATGACTTGTTTGAGATAATTGGAGATTGCGGCGATGAATATAGATGATTATTCTTTATTTTAATTACGAATTAAGTGATCAAATATAAGCCAAATTAAGTTGTATTATAAAATGGGCCAAAACTACGGTATTAAAAATAATTCACAAACCTCCGCACGGTATATATCGGTTCATATAATTGAGAAATAAATATAGTGTTATAGGATATTTTAATAAAAATATCCCATGTCTTATGACAGAAAATCCGTAAAATAGTAATGGATACACCTACTTTATCAAAGTTTACAACCCAAATAGTTTTGGGCAAATACTATAGGCTTTAAATCGATTGTATTAAAATTTCTACAGCATTCTACCTAACCTTAGATTAGATTATTGTTAACAGTAACAAAATAATGTTATCGAGAAATAAACTTCATACCTTACAGTCATTGGTTACATGCTTTGACAATCTACCATTACGGCCTTAAACCTACATCAATTTTCATTTTTTATTTTAGTAATAACATAAGAAAATAAAAGGATATACAATGATGATAATGACGATGACAACTATAATTTCTATCAACAGCATATGATGCATAAAGCAGCAGGTTATGTCATAATCAAGAATATTTATGAAATTAGAAAATATAAATTTGATTCAACAGCAACCAATCCAACATCCGCTAAAGATTATTTTTATAATTTAATTAAAAATTTAGTATTAAATGATAAAGAATTCCATAAATATACATTTGATAATCCCAAAATTAGTTTTCTGTATAATGACGAAAAAGATACTTTTTACCTTGAAAGTTATAATTAATAATTAATTAATTAATAATTAAATCTCTTTTTCTATAAAGATACAATTAAGCAACAAAATTCTTCCTTATAAATGATAAATATTATCTATTGTTGTTATTGTTGTTCATATCTCTTAATGATTTACTTTAATAAATGATACAATCTTCTTTAGCCTTTGTTTGTATCTTCGAACATGATTATAAATTATAACGGGATATTTTGGATGAATTTCATTTATTTTATCATAGCATTCTATTTCTCCTTTACATTCTATTTCATATGGAGTATTATTCCACCAGTATGCATCCTCGTCATTATGATGCATATATATCATTATTACTATCGTGGCCTTAAATATACTAGTCATAAAACATGTATATGACTAGCATTTTTTGTTGACCATTTAGAACTATATACCAGATCATTGTTGTTGAATAATTATAATAATAAAATTTATTGACTTAAATCCACTATGAGAATTTTAGAAATTCATAAATATTATTTTTTATCTATGATTATTATAGTCTACTTTTCTCCAGTCCTTTTCCAATCATATAAACAGACAGATAGGTAAATCATCATTGTCATAGCTTGACTCTTCATTGTCATTGAGGATCTTCTACTATCAGGTCAGGCTACGACAATTCAAATACATAATTTATTGTTAACCTTGTTTACTGAATTTTTAAATATGTTGAATATCAAAAGCATAATACCAAAATACCATAGATAGACATATTCCCTAATAAGGAACCCATAATCCGTCGTATGCTTCTCTATATCAACATTTTGCCTAGTCCCAGATATACATATACAAGCTATGGTTATTATTTGTATTATTATTATTATTTGTCGATGAACAAAGTTTACCAATTTTTAAATATTCTAAAATCTACAGAATATACACTCTTAACAAAATAGCCATAGTCAATAACCAATATTTCTTGATGATTTGTATTGGCTTATCAGGGGCTATGGCTATTTTTATAGTTATAGGTTATCTAAAAACAAAATGTTCTATAATTATTAATTGTGTAATATTATACTGGACACATAATATATTACATTAATCTTTCAAGAAAAAATATCCATAGCAGCAGGCCATAGCCTTGTCTTATTCGCTCCTGCATATAGGGCTATGGCTTTTATAAAAGTAAATTATCATCTTAATCACGAATTTAGGACCACAGAAAAAGGATTAAACTATTTTAAAATGCCTAGAAATAGGAAAATTGTTACTAATACAATCGAAATACCTAATTAATTTTATAATATGAAAACTTTTCCTAATTGTTTTCTATTTTAAACGAACCATGAATCTCATATAACTAAACCTATTGACAACTTAATTAGCATTCAACATATCTTAAATATAATACCAAAAAAGCATATACAATTATATTGGTAAATCCAATATTTACATACATTTACATAATAAGATATTTGTTAGTATCTTAGTGGAATATTATATAAATCGATTTTGGGTAGTTAGAGAATAGAAGAAAAAATTCTTTTGAACAATAAAAGTTAAACACAAATAATTTTAAGCCTTAATTTTTATAATGAATTTCCTTTCAATCTTGGTAAATATTTTCGTGGGTCAATTATTTTTAAAAATTGCTCTTTTGGTCTTTTGGTTATAGGGATTAGCATCTACCATTTATACTGTAATTTTCTCTTTTTTATTTATTTATACTACTTTTACTTTATAATTATTGGGCAGCTCATATAGATATTTTTAGAACTTTTATTTTAAGTGTACATAAGATTTTGTAAAAAGAAATTTATATAACTTATATAAAAAAGATATTTTTAAATCAAATTAATTGGATTATTTTCATTATTAGATAATTACAAAAGGATATTTATATTGCCAAATTGCTATTTGAATTATTCAATATATGTCCATATTTGATTAATAATTTAGTTGACATTACTATCATCTCCTGAGAGTTGGATTGCAATTTGTCTAATAATTTGAGTATTTTGAACCTCTTTATTTCACTGAGCATTTGATATTTCAGCAATATTAATACAATTTGAAATTTTTTTTTGTTCAATGTTTGCTGAAATTCTTGTTTTTATGATTGTTGACTTATATCTTGTTGTTGGCCAGTTTGGTTTACTTCATTACCAACAGTTTGTTGGTCCACTTTTTCACCGATGTCTTGTTGTTGGCCAGTTTGGTTTACTTCATTACCAACAGTTTGTTGGTCCACTTTTTCACCGATGTCTTGTTGTTGGCCAGTTTGGTTTACTTCATTACCAACAGTTTGTTGGTCCACTT
>DAIPKY010000120.1:0-4570 GCA_036769505.1 Nitrososphaeraceae archaeon | reverse complement strand
CTTATCCATCAAATGTGGGTTCTATTATCGGGTATTAAAATTTTTTAAATTAGTTCATAAATATTATTTATCAGTAATAATTTGAGAATACCAGTTTTTCTCATTTATGATATTATTTTTACTATTACTTTCCTTGTTATTATTATATTCCGTAAATATAAAAAATCCTAATAAATTAGTTACAAAAATAGTTATGACTACTACAGATATGATTCTCTTGTATCTTGAATTATAATTAATTCATAATAAAATTAAAGGTTCTGTTAAGTTAAGGAGAAAGTAATAGGTTTATTCTACTTTTAAATTATGTCATTTGCCCAATTTTTGAAAAAATTCTCAATTTATCTCATATTCTGGATATTTAGACTCTATTTCATTGTAAATTGAATTAAATTCAGATAATTCCAATCCAGTAAATGACCTGAACAATAACGGTTTTTTAGATAACCTATCATAATTTAGTAAATTAAGAAATCATTGCAGAAATGAGGAATATAGCTGTAAGCTTTTTAATTATGCAAAGGATCTAATTATGTTTCTGTTCTTATTCTTAGAATTATTGATTACCTTTTTCCTTATCCTCTTTATTATCATTATCCTTATCCTTATCCTTGTCGTTATGATTGACTTCTAGTTCTCTTACAAATTCTTTGATATCTTCTTCACTGATGGATAATTCTATTCCTGTGTCTTTTTCTAGATTCTCCTTTTGTTGTTTGGCTTTGATTACGATATCTTTTAACAATTTATTTTCACGCTCGGACTCTGACATTCCAATGCTATGAAGAAATTTGGATTCAGCCATTGTTGAATTTTTAATCATTTCTTTTAATTGTTCGTCCTTTGAAATTGAGATGGCCGATAATGAAAGACCGACAAGTATAAGATATGATCCAAGACCGTATGAGGAAACAGTGGAAAATCCAAAAGGCGGGTATGCCATATTTGGTAGAACCGATTGGGAGCCAGAAAAGAATAACATAAATCCATATCCAGCCATAATTAAATAACTTGCAAATAATTCATTGCCTTTAAAGTTCTTGACTGTAAGCTTGAATGCTATGTAAAACAAAACCCCTCCAAATGTTGAGTTCAAAGCACTGACACCGTAGAATATTAATTGTTCAAATTCTTCATCTGGTTCATAGATGTGAAGATGATACACCATTAAAGTGGAAAAATACAAAAGCGGTAGACTGAGTAGGAACCAGTATTTTGCTCGTCCAATCTTGTAAGAATAATGATATAAAATTAATGCTGTTCCACCCCATTTAAGGAAAAAAGAGGCCATGTCATTATATTGATAAGTTTTGGCAAAGATTTTCCAGATTGAACCTTCCTCAGTAGAAAGAAAAGTTCCAGGAGATGTGGGAAGGATGGGGATAAAAAGTTTCTCACTAAATTGATAGGTAAATACTAACAGTATTGCAAATGATGCTATTGCAGCAGTTGCAAAAGACAATCCGTATACGAGTACTAAAACTGAATTGCGATTAGTTTTATACCATGAAAGAAATACGTTAGTAAATACGGCCATCAGGATAGTACTTAGCATGTAACTTATCAGAGTCACTAGCATTGAGGATATCGGCAAATAATTCTGGTTTATTATTATTTCTAAGATAAGAAATACAAATATGGTAATTATTGTATATTGACTTATAGAAACAAATCTATGCATTAATCTTATTTTCCCATTTTTTTTCCTAATCTCTTCGCTTTTTTTACTTACAAATTGTAGAACAAATATCTGACCTATCATAGTTATTATTGATAAGGTGATGAAAAGAACAATTCCTCCAAAGGTTTTTAGCGGTTTACCAATTAAGTCACCTGTTTGATTTAACAATGTGTCTAAGGATAGAACAACGATAAGAACATAGATAACAATATGTATATTTTTTGTACCGAAATTAAGCAGTTTTTTGATTTGGAGAGTAAAAAAAATTAATGGAGAATTCATTAGCCATGCAGAGACTGGTTGTTATATATGATTTTGTGTTAAGAAGTTCCTCTTGATGCACCAGATATAGTCCCAGAACCTAGTGCGGTCATGTTTTGATCGGCATTGGTCATGTTTTCTTGCGCGGAAATGGTTATTGTTGGATATGCAAGTAACATCCCTAAACCCGTTAATGCCATCATAATGATTAAAGTCGTTATTTTAATATCCGCTTTATTCAATACCTCAAAATATGAAAATATGAATATAAATGTGGTGGTATAATTTAAGACATAAATCAAAAAAATAAGCATATGTCAGATAATGAATTGAGGGATCAAAACAAGAAAAAGTATGACAAAAATTTACAAAGAATAAATGAAATTACCAAACAAATTATAGAAGGCGGATGGGATAATTATTACAAAAATGAAAAAATAGAAGAAATTCCTTGGATTGATAAAGAACTAGATTTTGACTTAGAAGAGGAACTAAATATTCTGCAATTAAATAAATGAGTTTTTCTTGATCTTGGTACTGGTACAGGAACTCAAGCAATTCAACTTGCAAAAAGAGGATTTAATATTATTGCTTCAGATATTTCCGAAACTATCATTAAAAGAAAAAAAATCCATTATGAAAATAAATATCCAAATTTAGAATTCATAGTAGACAATATTCTTTATTTAAATTTCGAGGATAATTATTTTGATTTTATTTTTGATAGAGGTTGTTTTCATGTTTTTACCAACGAGGATAGATCAAAATACTACAATGAAGTAAAGAGAATACTAAAAGAAAAAGGAATATTATTTTTAAAATGTCTTAGTTCAGATGAACCAGTTATAAATGCAGGGTCTAAATTTTCTACTGAAGAGATTTATGATATTTTTGGTAGCGATTTTATGATCCAAAAAATAAAGAAAACATTCTATAAAGGTACTTTTGATCCTTTACCAAAAGCATTGTTTGTGGTAATGAGATTAATAAAAAAGTAATGATCAATGATTTTAACATATTTTTAGGAGATCTAATTAAAACAATAATTTAATTTAATATTCTCGGATTGGGACTCGAACCCTGCAATTACATTCGCGGGTTTATTATTTTAACTATAAAAATTTCTGTTTTGTATCTCTTTGTCTGTAAAGGTTTAAAATAATGAAATTAAAAATATATTATGCATATCGAACCAGTAATTGAAATTCGAAAATTAAAGGAAATTAATATTGAAGGTGGTATTGTATTTGATGGTTTTTATAATATTGGTCTTACTAGTACTATAGCTTGTGGATGTTTTATTAATTCTTTAAAAACTGAATTAGTTGGTATCCTTGATTCTTCTCTTTTTTCTCCCATGTCCGTAATTTATGATGGTAAACCAAATTTTCCAGCTAGAATTTATGCAAATGAAGAAAAAAAATTAGGATTCTTTGTTTCTGAATTAGTTTTGGATCCATCAGCATATAGACCAGTAGCTAATGTCATATTGGAATGGTCTAAAGATAATAAATGCAAGACAATAATAAGTATCGCAGGTAAGGCAATTGAAAAAGAGGATAGAATAACAAAAAAAGAAGAAGAGCCTTCTATTAATGTGATTTCAAATTCTCCAATTATAATGAAGGAATTAGATGATATAGGGATTTTGCCTTTGAAAAATGGAACGATTAATGGAATTCCTGGAATTCTTTTGAATGAATCAAATTGGAAGAATATTGACGTCATTGTATTTATTGTTGATTTCATAGCGGACGTGCCTGATTTTAGAGCCGCAGCAAATGTTGTCCAGGCTATAAGTAAAATTGTTCCTGAGGCTTATTGTGAAATACAACTATTGATTAAAGAAGCTGAGAACATAGAAAATAATTTAAAGATGATAAATAGTCAAGCATCCAATAAATTCGAAAAGCGCATGTATAGATAAACTCTCGGATTGGGACTGGAACCTCGAAGCAGTAGTTCGGGGTTTATTATCAATAAATATAGCCTATCTACTTTTACTAACTGTATTGTAATTGGAAAAACAAGAGTTTGAATTAAGTAACAAAATGAATTTGATAGAATAAACATACTGATCTGAGAATATAATACATATAATATTCATTTATTTTAAAGGAATAAGAATCATGAATTTGAGGTCATTAACAGTTAAATAGCATTTCAAGATTCAATTGCTAATAAATTAATTCATATCAAAAGATAAACATAATGAAATATTAATCAAATAAACAATAATTTAATCTCATTTTGTATTGTTTTGCTTCCTCTTTCGTTATATTAAAAAAGAGAGTATAGCCATCAAAATGTTCTCTAACCTTTTAGGGATATAGAATACGTCTTTATATATGATACCTCTTTGAGTTTTAATATATTCTTTTGAAATTGAAAATATGTATAGCAATTTAATTAGTAATAGAGATAAATCATTAAAATTAATAGATGATATAATACCTGAAAATTTAGATAGATTTATCAAATCTATAAAATTTATACACAAAAATTTTATAATGATATAATTCAAAGTTATCTTGATTGTATAAGAAGTAGGTTGGTAAGGAAGAAAACTATTGCCCATATTGTTTATGTATATAACACCATTTCCATGATCTGTCTGGCAGTGCAATC
>DAIPKY010000119.1:0-4571 GCA_036769505.1 Nitrososphaeraceae archaeon | reverse complement strand
AAAACAATTCTAGTGAATAATGGATATTCTGTTTACGATTTAGGTAAACAAGTACCATTGCAAACAATTGTTAATAAAATTAATGAGGTAAATCCTGATGCAGTTGGCTTGTCCGCCTTACTTGTTTCTACCTCAAAACAGATGCAGATATTTGTTGACTATGCAAAAGAACATAACATACAAATACCAGTTCTTTGTGGAGGCGCTGCTATTAATACCAACTATATAAATAGAATAGCAAAGGATGGAGGAATCTATGCACAAGGTGTTTTCTATTGTAAAACTGCTTTTGATGGTTTGAATGTAATGAATAATTTAACATCAGATAAAAGGAACCAATACATTACCAAATGGAAAGAAAAAGTAGAACTATGGAAAGAGTTCAAACCAACCTCGATAAATGTATCTGAGATTTCTAAACATAGCGGTATCAAACCAGTTCCCCCACCAATTCCACCCCATACAGGTCTTCAAATTCGATTAGATCTTGAAAATATAAATTTAGAAGATGTATGGAATTTTTTAAATAAAAAATCTCTTTTTACACTATCGTGGAGTTTTAGAGGAAAGGCTGCATCAGGGTTAACAGAAGAAGCAGAAAAATTACTGATCGAATGGAAAAAAAGAGTTATTGATGAAAATCTTTTTTCACCAAAGATAGTTTATGGATATTTTCATTGTCACAATCGGAATAATAAATTAGTTGTAGATTCTTCTAAAGGCAATGAAGTGATATTTGATTTCCCTCGTTCTACTAAAGGAAAGCATTTGTGTTTGACTGATTATTTTGGAGAAAATGATATAGTTGCATTTCAATCTGTTACAGTTGGTAAGAAAGCGTCTTATACAATTGAAAAATGGAATGAAGAAAACAAATATACTGATGCTTACTATCTTCATGGACTAGCCGTTGAAACTGCCGAAGCATTAGCGGATTGGATAAACTCTTTAATTCGTAAGGAATTAAAGATTGACTCAAAACGAGGCTTACGATATAGCTGGGGGTATCCAAGTTGCCCTGATATCACTCAACATAGATTAGTATGGGAACTTTTAGACCCGGCTAAATCCGATATGACATTAACAGACGCAGGACAAATCGTTCCTGATCAGTCCACTGCAGCCATTTTTATTCATCATCCAGAAGCAGAATATTTTACCTTGTAAATTTCTTTATTTATTTTTGTATAATTAATTTCTTATAAATAGATCTGCTATATTTTTATATTTCAAAGCGATAGATGTATAAAATAATCTAGTAGAATAATAATGATAATTTAATGGGTGTTTGTGATTTTGTATTAGCATGTTCTATAGATGATTCTCCTAGCTACTTTACATATGATAATCATGATACAATGATGATTATTCAATCAAAATCAAGTGCTCTTGCCCGTCAATCTGATTTTTATTACATTGAGCCTTATATAGAATTACTAATATCCCATGAATCACTTCATTTTGTTATAAAAAGGATAGAAGGTTCTCTTGAATCAGAAAGGTTAGACAATCTTGAGGTAATAGTTCATAGAAATGCAAAACACTATCAAGTCACAGTAAACAATATGTTATTTGCTTCTGATAATTCAGGTTTAGTATTAGAATAAAATGTGCTGAGTATAATATTATAGTTACTTGCAACTATTTTTCAATTCATAAATAAATCTGTTTAACATATTAACTAATGTCTCTTCATTTTCTATTTCTTTAATTTTTTTTATAATCGCACTTCCTATAATTACAGCATCTGCCCCAGCATCAATCATATATTTTACGTGTTGGGGATTACTTATTCCAAACCCTACAGCGAGAGGAAGTTCACCTGCTGCAGTCACATTCTTTACCCTTTTTATTGATTTGATGGTATATTCATCAAAGCCTTGTCTTTCTCCTGTTGTACCATAAACTGATATAGCATACAAAAAACCTGTACATATTCTGCTAATCATTTTTAATCTTTTTTCTGTGGTATTAGGTGATACTAAAAAAATTGTAGACATTCCTATATTTCGCATTGTGTTTAGATATTCTTTAGATTCTTCTATTGGTATGTCAGGAATTATAAAACCGTCGATACCGCATTCTTTAGCTTTTTTTGCAAATTGAATGTATCCTTTTCTGTATAATATGTTTGAATAGGTCATAACTATTAAAGGAATACTTGGAAAAGTCTTTCTTATTCTTGAAGCTAATTCTAAGCACATATCTGGAGTAGTGCCAGCTATCAGCGAATTTTGAATTGCATACTGAATTGTTGAGCCATCTGCAATAGGATCAGAAAAAGGTATTCCAATTTCGATAATATCAGCTCCTCCATGGATTAATGAAGTTATGATGTGCTCAGATGTCATTAAATCAGGATAACCAGCCACTACATAACAAATAAGTGCTTTCTCATTCTTACTCTTTAATTCATTAAATTTATTGTCTATTCTGTTCTTTTTTTTTGTTAATCTATTACTCTTAACCATATTTAATCTCTAATTCCATTAATGTAGTTTTGTACTACCTCAACATCTTTGTCACCTCTACCAGATAATGTAATGACTATAGTTTCTGATTTTTTCATTTTTTTAGCTAATTTCATTCCATAGCTTATTGCATGAGCTGATTCTAAGGCAGGAATTATCCCCTCTTTTTCTGAAAGAATCACAAAAGCTTTAATTGCATCATCATCGGTACATGATTTATAATTGACTCTTTTAATCTCTTTTAAGTAGGAATGTTCAGGACCAACCCCAGGATAATCTAACCCAGCACTTATACTATGAGTAGCACTTATTTGACCCATTTTATCTTGTAAAAGGTAGGTCTGCATTCCATGTAGAATTCCAGTTGAACCTGCTGACAAGGTTGCAGAATGCTTTCCTGTCTTGAGTCCACTCCCTTCGGCTTCAATACCATAAAGGGACACTTCTTGGTCACGTATAAATGGATAAAATGAACCAATTGCATTACTCCCACCTCCAACACATGCAACAATGGCATTTGGTAAAGTACCGTTAATTTTTCTTATTTGTTTTTTTATTTCTTTACCAATTATACTTTGAAAGTCCCTTACAATCATAGGGTAAGGGTGTGGGCCAACCACTGATCCAATTACATAATACGTATTCTCTACATTTGTTATCCAATCTCTTAAAGCGTCGTTAATTGCATCTTTAAGTGTCTGTGTTCCAGATTTTACTGGATGTACTTTAGATCCTAATAATTTCATTCTAAATACATTGAGTTTTTGTCTTTCCGTATCTTTTAAGCCCATATAGATCTCGCATTCAAGGCCAAGAACTGCTGAGGCAAGAGCGGTACCAACTCCATGCTGACCTGCACCAGTCTCAGCTATGATTCTTTTTTTACCCATTTTTTTTGCTAATAAACACTGTCCCAATGTATTGTTAGTTTTGTGAGCTCCTCCATGAAGTAGATCTTCTCTTTTTAGATAAATTTTAGCTCCCCCTACATATTCTGTAAGATTCTTTGCCAAATAAATGGGAGTCGGTCTTCCAGCATAATTTTCTAAATAGTCCTTTAATTCTCTTTTAAAATTTGAATCTTTTGTAAATTTTTTATATGATTCTTCTAATTCTTCTATAGCTGGAACTAATGTTTCAGGGATATATTTTCCTCCAAAATTACCGAATCTACCATTAAATGGAAAGTTATATTTCTTCATTTATCTTCTATAGATAAAAAACAAAACAAGCATAATAATTGTAACGTTTGTTTCTATTATTAACAAAGATTTTCTTCAATATTTTAATTTTTTTGACATTTAATTATTTTAAACTAGAATATCTATTTCTAACAAGATATTTCTTCTTGAAAGACTGATTATTATAATAAATATGGAGATAGATAATTAATTTTATGAAAGTATTAGATGTGGCAGAATAGTTATAACAAAAACACAAAAACACACACACAGATATATCATCAAACCAATGTTCTATGTGTTTACTTAATTATTGCTATAAATAAAAATATGGAAAATACATTTTATATAATTAATCTGATATACAAAAGGAAAAAGAGATATTACCAAAATAAAATAAATTTTAATTGTAATATAAAACTATAATGAAAGGCCATAAGAAGCCCACTATTGAGAAGTATATCAATAGTAGAATGCAATGGTTATTCAAGACTTTACGCCTTGAACTGTGTTCTGTTTATGATACCAAATATTTAATCATAAATTAAAATTAAATAATAAAACCATAGCCTTCCAATGAGCGAATAAAGAAGAATAAAAGAAGAATAGAAGGCTATGGTGAATCAAACTTTCTGGTTTATGAGAGTAAATTCAAATCTATAATATTATAATATTTAGTACTTGGAGATAATCTAATTGTATTAGCGCTCACTACACATATTACCAAAAAACTTATCCAATTTTTAACACTTTTAATCTAGTAATATTACTCTAAAAAAGTGAATAGACATATTGTCTTTCAATAGTCGAAAAATAATGTCATTTATTATAGGAATAATACAAAAATTTACTATACTAGAATATGAAAATTTATGTTACTAAAAATAAATAATTATTAAATCGCATAATCTCAATTGAA
>DAIPKY010000355.1:0-1516 GCA_036769505.1 Nitrososphaeraceae archaeon | reverse complement strand
CTAATTTGAATGCCTCAAAATCTATATTCCTTAAAATGTATTTTATTGATTCATTATCTGATGAAGATAGTATAAATTCATCTATAACTTTTTTGAATTTATAATTATCATAATGTTGAAGCATGAGCTTATTCTATCAACATAGTTATTAAAAGCTTTTTAGAAATCTTAGTTACTAATGCATAACATTTGAATAATAATATTATAGAAAATCCAATGATAAATTAATTACATATAAAATTAATTTTCATAAGTCGTATAAAAATAGTGAATTATCTATAATGTCTTTACTCTATTATTTCTGGAGTGTATCTTAGAGAGGCCATATTGAATAAGATATTTTTGGTCATTGGTTCCTTTGGATTTGTAATAATATTTGCTAACTAAATAGGAAATCACATACCACATTATACTATTTACTATAATAGTAAATAAAAAACCATAATAGTATGCCATAATGCTTCCAGTAATAGTACCACCAATTAAAAAGGAATTTGTCGTTTTATTATTGATTTTAAAATTGTATCCAAACTACAATAATAAATAGACAACATCCTATAATAGTAGTAGTAAGAGCAGCAGATTTTTTCAGTCTTTTCCTTTTTTGATAAAACTTACCTAGTCTCAAATATGATATAAATTCTTCACGTGAGATTCTAGCCTTTAATAGAGCTTTATTTAAAATTTTACCATTTTCTAACAACAATATTGGTTTGGCAACTATCATTTTACTGAATCTTCTGTATTTTGTAGTTAAATAATTATACATCTTGAACATTGCTATTGCTACGATGATAACGGCATATCCATGAAGTATAGAAGTCCCAGTTAGATTTAACATTGGTTCACTAACTGCATTCCCTAATCCTAATATTATTATTAATTCAATAGTACTTAATTGACCTAAACCCTTTTTTCCATGCCATTTTATTACAAATACAATTACTAATGTAACAATTGTCGTTCTGAAAATAACTGCCAATATAGTTTAAAGTCTACATTGAATGCATTCTTTATGATTTCTGATATTGCTATTTCTATGGCCATAACATATATGGTATGGAAATAGATGAGATTTATTATTTATTTAATATTAGTAAAGCCATAGCCATCATCGTAGTAGAAGCCAAGGATATGTAGAAGGCTATGGTATAAAGTTCTTGGGAATGACTGGGTTTTTGTTTTGTAGAAGTAAATATAGGTGTTAATCATAATATTTAATAATTGAAGATAATTTTTTGATAAAAGCCATACCCTACTACTAATGATTGATGTCAAAGAAGCATCATTAGTGATTTAAAATTTACTTCTTGGCTAGATAATAACCATTCAATATTATTTTTCAAGTCTTTCAATAATACTGGTTGTATAAAACAATTTTTTCAATATCGATAATGCCTTTGCACAAATTTTCAATATAGGTTAGGTCTGCAGTAGTAATGCAAATGATTACTTTTTCAACTATCTCTTTTATCTTTCTATATAAGATCATTCCATCCATCTTTGGCATTTTCAA
>DAIPKY010000354.1:0-1517 GCA_036769505.1 Nitrososphaeraceae archaeon | reverse complement strand
ATGAAGTACTGGAGTAACTAATAAGGATGATATTATTAGCATCTGCATATTCTTTCGCACCTAAAACTGCAATGCTTGTAGCTGGCCCAACAATAATTTTGGCTCCAAACGAATGTAATTTTTTTATTGCTATGAGACTTTCTTCTGGACTTGTCTTTGAATTAGCCATTAGTAGAGTGAAATGTGATGATGATGATGAAGAGTTCATTCTTTCAAAATGTTTGTTTACATCATATTCAGCTTTTTCTAATGCTACCTTGACAGATTTACCAATTGAGGAAAAGGAACCAGTATATGGTAAAATAGCACCAATAACAAAATCCTTTCTGCTACTGTCATCATTATACGTTGATGAGGAAAGTTGAGGATAAGAACTCTTTTTTATGAAAAAGTCTTTACCTTCATCACCGCTGAAAACATTTGTATAAAAGAAACCAGCAAATATTAGAAAAGATATTAGGATAATGGAACTAAACAGAACCCTTTTGAAAGTTTCATTTCTTCTTCTTATATTTGTTATAATCTTGTAAAGGAGATCCTTTGACTGCCATTTGATAGTATATCTAAGATACCATATAAGACCAGCTGCAATTAACAAATAATGTGCAGACAATAATAATGCAGACATCCATATCTGTTCGACAAATGCGGTTAGAACAATAATTGCAAACCAACTATCTCCAACAACTATTGCTAAAAATCCAACCAATTCACAGATCCAAGGTATAAAGTGATGTTTTTCATTCTTTATCCCAAGGAGGATCATCAATGCAAGAACTGTTAGAATGGAGTTTAATGTAGGATATGCTATAGTGACAATAAAAAGCATAAGACCTCTGAAATTTGATAATTCCGAAAGTTCTAGAGTCAAGTTTAATATGTATATCAAAAATAAACCTGTACCCGAGATTATTAAAAGCAGAATTTTTTTATTTACAATGTGACCAAGTTTTTTATATATATTTATCAATCTGTATATTAGAAATCCATATGCAGATAACAAGAATAAATCTGCTAAAGAAGGTACTGGAGATACAATATCAAGCACTAATTCGTAATATGCCCAGATTATATTTGCTATAAACCAGAAAATAAGACCAAGTGTTAGAAGAATATTAGTTTTATCTGCTTCATTACTATCTTTATCCTTAAGGAGAATCATTGCAGAAAGTCCTACAGCAATAAGAGAATTTGTTATCAATATCCAATTTGAATAGGTTATTTTAGTATCTGGCTCGGCAAAAAAAATAATAGAATTTCCTATGATTATTGTGATAACTACTCCTAAAAAGAAGTATAGAGTAGTCCTCAATTATTCTCTTTTAAACCAATGATATTAATCAAATTAACTTCAGGATCAACAACTAAAAAACAGATAGCATGAAAGAATCCTAAAAAATAAATAATGAATGGTTTAGTAATTGAAAATGAACTTTTGACAGCATTGTCAGATATTAAGATTGTTTAATTTTGGCTTTTATCTTTTCCTGCATTTCAGGTTTCATCACATATTCACG
>DAIPKY010000035.1:0-14183 GCA_036769505.1 Nitrososphaeraceae archaeon | reverse complement strand
AAATTGCAGATAAAGTAATTGTTATTTTTACTCCATATGACTTTGCTGCAGTAGGACAATTCTATGAACACTTTGATCAAGTAAGTGACAAAGAAGTTAAAGAAATTATGAATAAATATGGTTTTAATTAATTAATTCACAGGTAACTTAATTAAATTAACTTTATTTTACTCCAAAAATAACTTTACTTTACTTTTGGTTTTGATCTTGTAATTGAGAATTAGTAGAATTAGTAAAATAACGTGACTTCTATTACAATAATCAAACAAATTATTTTTAAACATTATAATAATTATATCAAAGAATAATATAATGTTGGTTTTAAAATTTAATTGAAACAATTTTCTCTATATCTTTCCATGTTACTTCTTCCGATAATATTGGTTTTTCTTCATTTCATTTTTTATTCTTTTTCATCTCATTCATTTTATATAATAATGTAAAAGATATATATATATTATAAAAAGATTTAATTTTGACTATTAATTATTAATTTATTAAACTTTAATTATTAAAAGTAGTTTTATATTATATTATAATATAAAATTATTATTAAGTTATTGAAATTGTTATAGTAATAGATATAATAAAACGATAAGGTTATATTTTATAATTTTTAATCACATTTAATGTCTTTCTATATAATTCTCTGGAATTATACCGATCAAGGAATAAAAAATATAAAAGAATCTCCAAGACGAGTTAATATTTTTAAATCTAAATTAGAAAATGCTGGTGGTAGACTAATAGATACATATTATACATTTGGTAAATATGATGGGGTATCAATAGTAGAGGCGCCTAATGATGAAGCATTAATGTCTTGTCTATTATCTATTGGAAGTCAAGGTAATGCGCGTACTGTAACTTTAAAAGCTTTTAGCTATGATGAAGCTAGTAAAATAATGGAAAATATACAACAATAATCTCAATATCCTATAATAATATACTTCTCAAAGATCATATTTTGATTTTTGAAAATATTAAACAAATTTAAAAAAAGATATTTTGTATATTCTTTACATTGAATAAAAAAATTCCATTAATTGTAGGAATTCTTATTTTTGATGATGTAGAGATCTTAGATGTTGCTGGACCTTTTGAGGTATTTGCTGTAACACGTTTAAATGATGAGCAACGATTACAGCAATCATCACCATTTAAAGTATATTTGATATCTGAAACAAATAAACAAATTACAGCAATTGGTGGTCTACGATTAACTCCTGATGTGACAATTACTGAATGTCCAAATTTGGATTTATTGATAATACCTGGAGGATGGGGTACGCGTAAAGAATCAAAAAATAGAATTCTTGTAAACTGGATTGGGAATCAATTTACTAATGATAGATTGATCGCCTCAGTTTGTACCGGATCTAGTCTTCTTGGAAAAGCAGGCTTATTAGATGGAAGGGACGCAACTACTCATTGGCGAGCTTTTGATTTTCTTCAAGAATCTGCACCAAAAGCACGAATTCTCAAAAATGTCAGATTTACTTTGATTGAACCCATATTTACATCTGCAGGTGTTTCGGCAGGAATAGATTTAGCTCTTCGTATTGTAAGTCACTTTTTCGGCACTAATATAGGACAGGCTACTGCTAGCCATATGGAATATCCTTATCCTAATACTGACCAACGATAATATGTTACTGATTTTGTTATTCCAAATAAGACTAAAAATGAATTAAAGTTAAATAGTTAACTAATAGGGAAATAGTCAAATTTACTTCATACATTTTGTAGTTCTATTATAATTTATAATATTCAAAAGACAAATTAACTTTAAAGAACATGAAGCACTATCATAAAAGATTTTATTTTCATGGAAAAACAGTTCCAGAATTGCTTGAAAACATAAATGAGTTTACAAAACAATACAGTATAGGAAACATCTTTGATGTATCTATAATGGAGGTACTAGACAAACAAATAGAAATCCAGAAAAATTATAATAAAGGAGAATTTAATAATAATTCTGATAATAGATTAAAGACTACTATTTTTAAATATTCTTATTATGCAATAGTAATTATTTTAATAGAGGAATAAACAAAAAATTTTTTGTATCTGAATTTTTATATATTCTATTTTTATAATTATAGAATTACAATTAATTTATTTACACAATGAGAGATCGAGATCTTAAAATTCTCTTATCATGATTTGGTAACATAATACCATAACCAATTTTTGATGAGTAAAATATCATAGGGGGAGTATAGATGATTCTAAATAATAAATTCCTGTAAAAACAAATCAAATAATAAGAATTTAACTAATTTGCGTTATACAATAGTCATAATAGTCTAATCTTAATTATTTCACCTCCTTTTCATTTCTTATTTCTCTAATCTTAATAGCTAATTCCTGTGGGTTAGCGGACCATTCGTTTATCCGCTCTCTTATAATATTAAGACTTGTTTCAGCACGTCTTCTGACAAAACCATCTATATCATATTGAGCAACATCAATTAATGCATTTATAACTTGAAAAATTTTAGGATCTATTTTAGTACCGAATTTAGCATGATCATCAGCCAATGCCGTACATGCATTTATTTTGATCTTTCGCCGTTTATCTTTCAACAATTTTAAAAGTTGTTCAAATATCTTTTGATTAAAATCATTTGAATTTTTGTTGTAATCTTTCATATACAAAAATTTACCCAACGCAGAAGTAGCTGTAGATCTTATGAAATATTTGTTATATTCTTCAGTATTATTAACTAAAAAATCTGCTATATCTGTAACAATATTTTTATTAGTATCATTTGATAATTCTTTTAAACCATTAATTGCTCCTGTAGCTACAATATTTTGAAAAGTATTATCGTGATTAATTAGCTTCATAAGCGAAGGAATTATCCTTTGCATCTTTGTTTTTGAAGAAGAATTAATACTACTTTTTCCTATTGCGGTAGCTACTACTGATTTTACAAAATCACTTTCTTCATAATTTTCGTTATTTATAAAAGGCTCAAGCAAATTAATTGATTCTTCTCTTTCAAATCTACCAATATTTTTTATAATCGATTGCTTAATTTCAGAATGTAATTTATTAAATAGTTTTTTATCCCATAGAAACATTTTCAAAATTTGGTATGCCGTATCTGATTTTACAAAATCATTTTTATCGAAAAACGAACCTAAAGTATTAGCAGCTTCTACCGATACTCCATAAAAATTTTCTTTCATAATTATTTCTTTTAAATTAGAGGCTATATCTTTTGAATAGAAATTCTTAAGCAGACGCATTGCCTCTATTCTCTCAATTATTGTTTTTCCATTATGTAGTTGATTTTTAAGTAAGTCTTTTATTTGAATTTCTTTTTTCTCATCTACCACCTTGATCGATTTTACTTTTTTAAGAATTTTAAATTGTGGATCTATTGATACCCATTCTATTTTGCTATTTTTTTGCATATAAAAAATATGTTCTGTTGTTTTCTTATTGATTAGCATTGTATTTATCTGCTCCTCTGTCTCACCTTTATCATTAGATGATATCAATCTTATTTCTAGCGGAAATTCAAATATGTTGGAAGTATCAGAACTATCATTTAATTCTTGAGATTGTTTGATTTTCACCTTTAATCTGGTAATCTTATTTTCATTTTTATCCTCAGTATTGCTATTTTCGAGTAAGATCTCTACATCAAGTTCGGGATGTCCTTTTCTATAAACCCATTGATCAAAAAAAGTATTCATACTTTTGCCTGATGTTTCTTCAATTATTTTTTGAAAATTCTCTGTTTCTACAGTCCTTCCCTTGTATTTTTCAAGATAGTTCATTAAACATTTTTTAAATAAATCTTCTCCTATCTGATTGCGTATCATGTGTAAAATACATCCTCCTTTCTCATAGGAGTGAGCATCAAATAATTCATCCGGATGCTTATAGACTTTCGTTACAACTGACCTTTTATAAAATTTTTCTCCCTCTTCAAAATACTTGTCTGCATATTTTAGTAAGTTTAAGTAAAATTCATTAGTTCCTCTACTCTTTTCCCAATAAAGTAATTCACAATATGTAGCAAAACCCTCATTCAGCCATATATGTGACCATTCATTACATGTTACCAAATTACCATACCATTGATGAGCAATTTCATGAGAAATGAGAAAAACATCATGATTATAGTCCATTGAAGTTTTTTTATCATGTAAAATGTTTCTTGTTAGAGTAGTACAACTATTATTTTCCATGCCACCGAATTCAAATTCATCTACTGTAACCTGGGCATATTTTGCATAGGGATATTTAATATCAAAGTAATTCTCAAAGAATTCTAATATTTGTGGTGTTTCTGAAAAAGTTAATATCGCGTCTTCTTTAGGTATTTCCTTTGGCCAATAAAAATATAATGGAATAGTGTGAAATTTGCTCTTTATTTCTTCAAATTTTCCTATGACAACTGATACAAGATAAGACGGAATTGGATTTTTTTCTTCCCATTCCCATGTTATTGTATTATTCTTATCATCAATTTTTTTTGCTATTAATTTACCATTCGAAATTACTATATAGTCTTTTGGAGATTTAATTTGTAGATTTACTGGAAATTTCATGTTAGGGTAATCTAGACAAGGAAACCAATATCGTGATTCTGATGTCTGACCTTGAGTCCAAGCTTGTTTTGCCGGAGATATCTTCTCAAAGGTAGATGAAATAAAATGAAAACCATTTTTTGGTTTATTAATAGAAAAAGATCCATTCAGATAATAATAACCAGCAGAATATGTGATTGATAAATCAATTGTATTTCCTTTTTTTAGGGTCTCTCCAAATATTATAATTAATTGGTCCTCGTTTTGGATAGTTTGAAAACCTATTATGTTTATAGTAGATGATGAAACTTTGTGGATCTGTAATTCAGCAACATTAAGGATAATTTCATTTAAATCTTTAATAGCAGTAACTTTAAGGATCTGTTCACAGTTTGAAAGAATACTATTATTAAGATCTGGTTCTATTTTAAGTAACATATTATCTATAGTAAATGAGAAGAATGGTGGCTTGTGTATAGTGCTACCTGGGTATTGAAATATTTTCTTACTTAAAAAGCTATTATTATTATTATTATTATTATTATTAGAATTTCCTTTCTGCATATATTATTATATCAATCACATTTGAATATCTACTGAAATAAAAGTTTTCATTTATCAGTAATAATTTTACCTTATAGTCTATCTGCTATCTCTATTATTGCTTTAGGTGTTTTACATTTTAAAGTCTATTCAAATGAAAATAGTGATAATAGGTTTATTATGGTTGTTTTTTCTTCTATTCTACTATATTATTTATTTTCTCATCAAATAGATTAACAATAAAAATTAAGATATAATTAATATAATTCCTTACTGATATTAGATGTTTATTATTGTATTGTATAAGTGTAACATATTTTTTTCATCTTTTAGAAATGAAGCTTTGATTGAGCTATATAATAAAAATGAGGAATTTATAATTATAATTAGAATACAATATTGCTACCAATTTTTTAAATTTCGTCAAAATAAAAAAGATAGTAGTAAATATTATTTGAAAAAGTAACCCCTCTTCATCATATGCAAAGGTCATTCTAAAATTTATTTATAGAAGATGTTTCATAATTTTGATCTATATCACTCTTCGTTAGTTTGAGAATGATTGATCCATCAATTAGACTTACAATGGCTAGCCTTGGAATTTGATATTTAACCTCTTTGTTTTGCATTTCGTTCTTTACAATGAAAGATTCAGCAAATGCAGCTTCCACCTTACCAATTCTAATCCCATCAGATGAATAAACAGTACTATAGTTTACTTTATCATCACTATGAATCTTACCTTCATAAGGGTATTCTGACATTTATTATTAATGTAATTCATTCAAAATAAAGATTTAATATAATTTAGTCATTTTGAAGGTTATTAAAAATTTTTGAAGATTATCTTCATTAGGATCTAATATTATTTATACTATGATCATTTTATAATTATGCACAAATTTATATAATACGAACTTTTATGGCTTCGGGTATACGTATAGTTTGATAGATAAACTAGTATATCGATATTGGTAAATTATTTAAAGTATTTCTAATAAATTTTCTGATAGACTATAAAAAGAAAGGAAATCAATATATAATTTGAACTTGTCCTGTATGGGAATATCTGAAAGTTTATGTTTGTATTCTACCAGAGCCAAAGATACTCATAAGGCTACTAATAATAGCACCCAAAGCGAAAGGTTGACCGTATTCTTGTAATTGCGGTATTAATGAAGCAACTAATAATATACCTACTGCTACTAATGAACCATATTGAGTTATTTTTTTTAGAATTGTTTTTTCTTTATTAAATGGTGCTAAAAGCATACCAAGAATCCATACGCCGAATAACCAAATTATTATCATAGTAGACATCAGTGCTGGAGCAAGGAATCCCATGCTAAAGTACATTGTAGTAACAATATAATCAGATTTCATCATATTGGCAAAAATATTATCAAAGCTTTTGATACGTATGATAAAATATCCAAATACTGTACCCATAACTATTATAGCACCTATACTGATTCCAACATATACAATATTCATAGAACAGTGAAAAAACAGAATATTAGGGTCAATACTTTTACAAAAGATGTAACTGGTTGTTACAGCCATAAGAAATGATTTTACTGCAATACTTGCAACAAATAATAATGCTTTATGATTGGTTTCTAATATCCATTTAGTATTATTCAAGGCAAAAATTTCACTTATTGTTTGCATTACTATATGGAATGTTGTATTAAGAGATTTTGATAAATTTTTTTGTTTAAGTATTAAATATAGAGATTTTTATGCTTATTAACAAAATGAAAAAGAATTTTTAATGAAGTACTGAGTGGTGTAATAAATAGTACTAGCACAGGTTAAAATAGATATCTTTGATAAGAAAAAATTTACTATTCTATTCTTTTCAATTTTTTATTTTTCAATCACTTTTCCTTCATTCTTATCTTCAGAAAAAATTTCAATAAATAATGTAGTTTAGATTTATTTTCCAAATGTTACTTACAGAAATATATTGTTGAAAATTAATATAAAATTTGGAAAAAACACTATAAGACTTTTTACAAATAATATAATTATTTCCGAATCGGAATATTTGTATAATCAAAAAAATATAATAACTATAGGTCTACTTGCTAGATGAAATTGATAAAGTTATCCTTCATGAACTAGGAAAAAATGCCCGAATCTCTGCATATCATATAGCATATATTCTTCACGAAATGGAGTACAAAATAACGGATCGAGCAATAAGACAGAGATTGAAACGATTAGAGAAGAGAAATGTGATATTAGGATATTGTGCAATTCTTAATCCTGAACTAATATCACAAAAAGTAAATCGTACTGTTTTATTAAAATTCAAATATACATCTCTTTCAACTACTCTAATTAATGGATTAATTAATTATTCAAAAGATGCACCATTTTGTGTTTTTTCGGCAAAAGCTAGCGGAGACTATGACTGGATTTTTCATTTTGTTTTTGATACAATAGAACAATACGAACTTGAAAGCAGTAATTTCTTACAAAGATTTGCAGAAATTATTATGGACTATCGTTCTTATGAAACCAAGACATTCAAACTATCTCCATATTCTTTTCTTAATGATAGTAAACTTAGTGAAAGAAAAATACTTGTCTATAAAATTCTTGAATCTATTGAAAAAACACAATTATTACAAGATAAGCTACAAATGATTGTAGATGGACTAGTAAAATTTTTTGATGCAAAATTTGCTCGGATATGGTTATTGGATAAAGATGAACAACATTTAATTTTAAAATTTAGTGCTGGAAAATATAAAAATATTAGTGGAGAATTCTCAAGCATATCTATTGATTCTTTGAAAATTGGTTATATAGCTAAAAGTGGTAAGCCGATTATTACTAATGATGTGGTAAATGATCCGCGAATAAAATATCCTGAATGGGCAAAAAAAGAAAAACTTGAATCTTTTGCTGGTTATCCTTTAAAACATCAAGAAAAAATAATAGGAGTTCTTGCTATGTTTAGCAAAAAAAGACTTGATATAGGTGATTTTGAACTATTGGGAGTTTTCGCAGACAAGGTATCAATAGAATTATCTACACATTTTGATGCTCAAGAATACCTCCAAATAAAATAATTTGTAATTAGTAAAGAAATGCCTAGTACAGATTTAAATTTTAATGGATAACTATGAAAATATGTTGGATATGCTGCTGAAATAGCATTTTTATTTTCCATCTGAAGTAACCGATTCTGTTTCCATATAAAATTGATATGAACAGTTTTTTTAAATTTATTGTCATATAATAAATTCAATTTTTAATTGAATAAAAAGTAGTTTTTGATTCAAAATAAAAATTAGTTATTATCATTCATGCTAAATATTACGACATTCCGCTAGTTTTGTTCCAATATTAGATTCAACAATATCTTTGATACCATTTTCCATAAAGCCTTTAGATTCTGCTGAAATTACCTTTCCTTCTTCACTACTAATATACTTATTTGGCCCTAATCCTACACCTCCTCTTACTGACAGTGTTGGATAATAGTCAGTTAGTGTTAGATCATTTACTATTTTTTGAAGTTCATTCTTTGATAATGTTGCTTTTATTATGTATTTGTCAAATGTTGGATTGTCAGAAACTTTTTGTACAGATATGATGTTTCTGAGGTTGTATTGTTTTATGAAATCATCTACATCTTCTTTAAATCCACTAAAAACTACCGGTAAACTGGCATCACTGTGTTCAATCATGTTTAATTGGATTTGTTTAATATTTATTTCATTTTGTGCTCTAAGAATTTTATGCTTCTCGTTTGCTGTATCCAATAATTCATAACATTTCCCATCAATATCTACATTTACATGTTTTTCTGGATAATAACTGAATGCAAGAAGAAAACCTGCTGTTCCAATTGCTAATAATGTGACTATACCTGGGATTGCGAGTTTGTATAAACTTAAAGCCATTTCTTGTATTCATCCTTACCTGTTGTTAATTGTAATCGACATAATATCGATACCTTCTTTCTACCTCTTTGTTATTTCCGGCGTTAATTGAAGAGATTCCATGTCTTATATTTTTTGAAATATACTCTTTCAAATAACTTGAATATTCATTTTCTGATGGAAAATTAGATTTTATCAAATCTTCAAATCTCTTTATAAATTCAACAACCTTCTGATGATACTCTTCTTGTGTGGGTTTGCTATTATTATTTACTTTAAACCAGACTGTAGCTGAAGGTGCAGCATATGTCTTTGCAACATCCTCTAATACTCTATCTAGCTCAAAGAAGTCTATATTTTTTAATTGACTCATACCTATATTACGTCATTTGTAATAATATATTCTACGGAAGAATTTTTTGTCTTTATTTTCCATTTCGGAAACTAAATAAGAGGTAATTTGTAGCATTGCGATGGTACGTTAATAGTCTTTATTATTATTTACCGAATCGGAAACAATAACAAAATTTAATTTTTCAGTTAACAAATTTTCCATATTAAATCTCTCCAATAGAAGTTAACAAAATTTGAGAAATTTGTTAAATATTTAGAAAAAAAGTAACAGAGAATTAATATATCTCATTCAAAATATTCCCTCAATATAAGATTTACATTCATAAATTAATATTTCTTCAGAACTTAGAACTTATTTGGTTCCTACTCTTTCTTTGGTTCTTCTGAAACTAATTTTTCTATAATCTTTCCAGCATTATTAGATTGATTATGAACTTGTTCTAATTTTTCTCCTACAATTGAATCCTCAATTGTAGCAGTAGAGTATTATCTAATTTGTCATTTGATGTCATGTTTATCTCTGCAAAAGATGTTTGTAACGAAAGTATTAAAAACAATGAAATTAAAATTGATTTTTTATTGGATATCAACTTGTTAGTTATTATATTCTATTTTTATATTAAAATTTTTTAAAAACAAAATAACTATAAAAAAACTGAATAATATTCTTCATATTATTTCTTTTTCTAGTTAATTGCTCATTGTTAACATTAAAAGCATTTGAAATATATTGGTACTTTGTTCATAATTCTGTTTTTTTCTAGAAAGTACATACAGAAACTATCTCACTTATCTTAGAGGAATTTATCAATAAGAAAATAATTTCAATAATTAAAATATATCAGCTTAAGATGTGGCATTATCTTATAAGTTCTATCTAGTATAAACATATAATTCCTAAATGCAACATACATATGGTAGGAGAAATCACCATTGACACGCAAGACTTGACCGTTTACTCAGCCGCCATCGGGACTTGCAAGGAAGGATACGATGTGTTAAAATTCTTTAAGCCTATCATACTGTATAAAATGTTTTTTAACCTTCAATTATAATTATAATGTATGTATGGAAATTATATTACAACCCATCGAAACAGATCTCAGTAATGATATTTTGAATTTATTATATAATTCTCTATTAACAGAATTTCATAACGTTAACGTTACTATTGCTCCAACATTAAAAGTCGATATTCAAAACTTTATTAATAAACAAAGAAACCAACTTCAATCCCCAATCTTATTACATTGGATTTTAGAAAAAATGAAACCAACAAAAGAAGTGAAGGTTCTAGTTATTTGCGATATGGATGCATATTCAGGAGAATTAAATTTTATATTTGGTGAAGCCCATTTAAGAGGACGTGTTGCTGCAATATATCTTGCTAGATTAAAACCAGAGTTTTATGATCTTGAACCTAATGAATTGGTATTTTATAATAGAGTTACAAAAGAAGCTATTCACGAATTAGGACATTCTTTTGGTTTGTTTCATTGCAATAATAAAAAATGTGTCATGCATTTTAGTAATTCGCTATATGATACTGATTTCAAAAACAAAATATTTTGTAAGAATTGCAAAAATAATTTATGATATAATCGAGCATCTAGTTATTTGGTAATTTATTTCACATCTTACTCTATTGTTTCGGTATTATTTCCGATAGAGTATTAAAAAAGAAATAAGGCAATAAATATTAGGATTTGAAACTTTTTAGTAAGTAGAGTGAGTAACTTTATTATTTATATTATACATTATATTCAGATCAATAATGTAATTTCCTGAATGATTATTCAATTTAATACTTTTATTCATGGAAACATATTTACTCAGTATTTTTAAATACACTTTTTACTGAAACTACTCGATTACAATAGCATAGAAAAAAGGGCAAGATCAAAGAAACTAAATTTGTGCCGCACCTCCATCGACGAACAGTTCGATACCGGTGACATAACTGCTCTCATCTGATGCAAGGAAGGTAACGACTTTTGCAACTTCATCAGGAGTTCCCATCCTCCTTAGCGGTACAGTGCTCACGAGGTCTTTTTTAAGTTGTCTGCTTTGTTCCTCATTCTTCATCAAGTCACTCAATGCCTGTGTGTCGATCGGACCTGGACTGACAGCGTTGACGCGAATCTTGCGGTGTCTTAGATCGACTGTCCATGTTCTAGCGAATGAACGTACGGCGGCCTTGCTTGCGCTGTAAACACTAAACCCCTCCACCCCTTTGGATGCAGCGATCGATGAATTTAGAATGATCGAACCACCACCATCCTTAAACAACGGAACCGCTTTTTGCACAGTGAATAAAAGTCCTTTGACGTTGACACCGAATGTTTTGTCAAAGTGCGCTTCAGAAATTTGCCCTAATGTGGCGACTTCCCCAAGGCCGGCATTGGCGAAAAGAATATCAATGTATCCCTTTTGTTGCTTTACTATAGAGTACAACCGATCAAGATCTACAAGATTTGATACATCACCCTGAACTTCTGTGACATTATTACCGATCTCTGATACTGCTGTATCAAGTTCATGTTGTCGTCGACCAGTGACGAAAACATATGCACCCTCAGCAACGAAACGCTTTGCCGTGGCAAGGCCTATACCACTACTTCCGCCTGTAATTACTGCGATTTTTCCTTCAAGTTTATTCATGATTTTTACTTGTGTTTAGTAAGTTTTAAGCTTATGAGTTTTATGAGTTAATGGGGATAGTTTATTGCTTGTTAATCTTGGAATAAGTTCTACATTTAACGGAGAATGATCATGTAAGGAAATAAGAGATGATTAATTCTTAATTAATATAATATATATTGTAAAATATGATAATGATACTTCTCAATTATAATATTAATAGACAAATTTACATATTACAATAACGTATTATAATATATGGATATGTCTAGTTGTTGTGCTAATTGTGGCAGGAAGAGTCAGGATTATCTAATTTTCTGTCCTATGTGCAATGACTATTATTGTTCAGAGAAATGTCACTTTGAAAACCATAAACTACAATATCAGAAATTTTGAATGGAAATTAGAAAAAGGTTAAAAATGAAGCATTAACAAATAACAATAAGGTCCTAACTTTAAAAAAATTTCAATTAATTAATAATGGCTATGGCGATTAGGCACTATCTATTTAATTTCCTAATATACTTTATAAGATAAATAAATTAAATACTATCATGAGTTATGGATATGAGATAGATAGTGGTGAAAATCAAGGTCTTTCAAATAGACAGCTAGCATTGATATTTGGAATTAGTATAGTAGGAATTTTTATAGTATTTGCTTTATTTATTTTTCCGATACAAAATCTATTCCGTGAATCCATTACCGAACAAGTCACAATAACCAGTAAAAGTGATGGGGAATGTGTTGTTAACAGCCAAGATCATCCTAGAGTAATCCCTAATTGTAATTATGATTTAGGTGATAAATTGCAAATTACATACAAGTATGGCACTGCTCCAATTGAAACACACAAGAAAATAAATTAAAATTAGATATTCTAATTTTTAAATGGTATCTATCCTAAAATATGGTTATAAGATACCATTAATGTGTTAAACTATTGATGACTTTATTATGATATCAGAGGATGAATTTACAAACATATTATTAGAAAAGATAATACCAATGTTACTTCATGTTTATCGGTAATAGAAAATATTTCTAAGATATAACAAGAAAAAATCAAAGAATGTACAGGAGTTATTAATATGCCAGATTTTGTTTTAGGCGCGTATGGTGTACTGTACTAGAAAAATTTTTCGTCTTTTCCTATCTTTATACAGAAAAACTATGACCTATGAACAAGGCATAAAAATAAGCTAAATATACTAGACAAAATATCAAAGTTATCTCTAGATCAAATAAAAAATAATTGCAGAATATCCTAAATCATTATCTAACTAATAATACTAATTCAAAAAATGACTAAAGATGAAATCAGAAGCTTTTTTGCTATATTACAGCTGTAACCTAACTTGTTTTTTTATGTGAATTTAAATAGAATTAAATAAAATTATTAATATTGTATACTATAGTAAAATTGTCATCATCAAATTTTGACGATATTGTTAATAAAGAAAAAATAAAAAATTTAAAAATTCATATCGATGAAGTTAACAAAATCACTAATAAAAAGAATATTATTCATAAAAAAATCCAACTTTGGACAAATGATAAAGCAAACGAGTATGCTATATGTTTATTATTTGATTCTGACCTAAAAAAAGATAACACACAATTTATAGCATCAACTAATCATAATGAGAAATACATACGTCCAATTGCAGAAACGGATAATATCAAAGACCTACAACATGGATGGGATTATACCTTAAGAGAAGTAATAGAAAATTATAAAAAAAATAGATACCAAAAAATTAGTGGAAATGGTCTTCAATCCATCAAACTAATTCCCTTTTATAAATGCACGTATTGTAATAAAGAACTTTCTAGTGAAGAAGAAAGAAAAGAACATGAATTGTTATGGCATATATAGAAAATAAATTTTAATTAAAAATAGTGTCACTAATAAAATATTCTCTTTATACTATATTTATTATATAAATTCTAATAGTTACCCTAACCTTCTTCTTTACTTCATCTAAAAAAAGCATGTTTCACTTGACGTTTGATTTTTGTCAATGATTCTAACTATAAATATCAATTTTATTACCTCAAATTGTTAGATAGACCATTATTTAATAAAAACTCGAATATACGAAATTATAATTTTTGTGGAGTGGTAACCAGCTTTCCAAACAATTGCGATTCCATCATTTTTATATGACCCATTACCATATTTTCAAAAGG
>DAIPKY010000118.1:2757-4589 GCA_036769505.1 Nitrososphaeraceae archaeon | reverse complement strand
CAACCAATGTTCCTCCATGACTTATAAGAAGAACCTTTTTTCTTCCGTAAATATCAGACCACCTTCCTAAAATTGGAGCTCCAATGAGTTGAAACGCAGGATACATTGCAGCTAGTATACCATAAACTATAGCATTACCTCCAAAATCTATGACTAAAAATACTAAAAAAGGCAAAACAATACTAAAACCAAGAGTTCCAATAAAATTAATCAATAATAGAGGATAAAGTGGAATTTGATTTTCTACGTTAGCCATTATTTAGATAGGTAAAATTATAGTCCCCATTTAAGAATTGTCTAACAATGTATAGAAAAATGAAATTTGAGTGCCCAAAGAAGTATGTAGTATTGTCATGACTAAAATGATAATGATTGAAATTTAAATACTATTTCATTTAACTATTTCATTACAATTGCTAAATAGTTTGTATTTCGTTTTGATTTTATTTTTTATCTCATTATTTATTTACCAACAGGTTTATGCGCAATTAGACTATGTAAATGAAGAAGAACTATCACTTCAATTAAAATATTCTGAACATTGGAAATTCAATAAAGATACACCAACTGATACCGATGTGGAAAATGCTAAATTATTAAATAAAAAAGTAGGTAAAGTAGTATATCCCGTGTTTAATCATTTGGACTTATTTCAATTAATTCCATATAGTGAAACCGATGATAAATCTATATCAATATTAGAAGATACTACTATTTTTTCCATAACACTATATCCTAATATGTCTAGCCTCGAAGATGATAAGGTATATAAAAATATGTCTAGTCTTGCAGACACTAGAGTATATACTAATTTGTCTAGTTTCGGTGATAAAGTATTTTCTAATATCTCTAGCCTTGAATCTTCCAAAGTATTTTCTAACATGTCCAGTCTTGCAGACACTAGGGTATATACTAATATATCTAGTCTTAGCCAATAAAAAATATAGTTAGTCGACATAAACTATTAAAAAATACCTTGTCCTAAAAATTCTACTATATTCTATATCACAGATGATGAAACGTTTAATTCCCAAATAGAGGTAATAATCTCAAATTTTAATAAGATGTGTAAAGCATTGTATATTTTTGATATTGTTTTGGAAAAAACCCTCTTTTTCTACATCTAATACTAATATATGACAATCTATCTATCTTGAAAATAGTAATGACATCTAGTCACTTTTTGCTGCTCTCAATTTTAAATATAAGAAGGTAAATGACATACTCAATAATTTAAGTCCTCTTAGTCAAAGGACTTATCATAAAAGAACTGTCGATCGATAACTGAATTATGTTAGCAAAATCATAATAATCCTAGGTAGATGAAATAGTCTTGCATAAGAAAAAATTTGAATAAAACAGAAAAATGTTCTCTTCACCAAAAGAATAATTGAAATTTGTTAATAAGTTTATTGAACACGATATATTTTGTATATTTTACCACATTTACTAGTCAAACTAGAATTTGATATCTATTCTATTAAATATTATATGATTCTAGGAAATGAATTCATTTATGGAAGAATAAGTAATTGCTAACTAACGAATATAATTATCTACTTGTAAATCTTTATTAAATTTAATTGATTATAAAATTCTTCTATTTGATTCTATACTAATTATTCGCAATATAAATAAATCGTATTTCAACCTATCAAACATGAATAGGAAATTTATATTCTCAATGAATGTAGCTATGAGTTTCATTTTGGGATCAGCATTTGTTATTGTAAGTCAAACTGCGTTGGCTGTACAGTTTACTTATCCATATAGCAGTTCTAACTATAACAAAGCATATAGTCCTAACAATAACACATCCTCCTCTTACGACA
>DAIPKY010000118.1:0-2657 GCA_036769505.1 Nitrososphaeraceae archaeon | reverse complement strand
CAAGCTATAACAAAGCATATAGTCCCTACAACATTGACAAAAATGACAAATATCCAGATTCTTATATTAAATCTACTGAATTTAGTAAATATCCAACATTAGACAAGATATATGAATGTCAAACAGGACCATTAGAAGGCTTCTTTACAAGTTCAGTTGAATTTTGTATTGCAGCAACTGAGAATGTTAGATAATAAGTTAAAAGCCAAAAGCAAATTTAGACAACTAAACATAATAATTTTTTTTTGACTAATTAATAATAAATTTTGATATGTTGTTTAATTATTCTTTTTATCAATAACATAAATAAAAACAATTAAAGACCTAAAAAGTCCCATTCATAATATTAGATATGATCTTTAGTAAATCAATCTGTAGGCGAATATCAATAGTCATCCAATAAATATACTCAGGACTTTAAAATGAAGTGAAATTAAATAATTAATTTTAAAATTAAAAAGAAATAATTTAAGGCAATAACAAAAAAGGGAAAATAATTAAGTATAATTTCAAATATAAATGGATAAAAATATTTTTATTTTTTCTCTATCCATTTATCATCTTCGCTTTTTTGATATTTTTTCTTAACTGCAGACCAAGCTACTTTATGTGCCACTTCTTCTTTGCTCTCTTTCTTTCCACCTCTTCTTTTATCCGGATCTTTATACTGCTCTAATGCACTACTATGAGCCTCTTTAAATATTTCTTGTGCATGAGCTGGAAGTTCATCGATTCTTTTCTTAGTACTTTCAGAAAGGTTTTTTTCTTTATCATCATTATTATCTTCTCTTTTTTTTCCTCCCTCTTTTTCCTCCCTTTTTGTCTTTACCATAATAAATAAAGAGCAAAAAACTAATTAAGAATTAAAACTATATTTGACTTGATAATAGATATTAAGTGTGTACAAATATCTAATAAATAACTTTTATAATATGTAATCAATAGTGAAGAAAAAAAAGAATTTTTCATTTAAACAAACATTCATAGTATAATATCATACGGTTTACGATGTTCTTTTATTCAATTGCAATTGTCTGTTTAACATAAAATTTATAGTATAACTTTTTTAGATAAAAGCTAAGTAATGTTTTTGTATTCATATGTTATAATTTATAATTCAAAAATTAAAAATTATATAGAGAAAAAAATCCACTTTTTATTTCCAAAAGTCCCTCAAATATTCATTTTTTCGTTATTTTCCCTCCTTCAATATTGTTTTTGGTTCTCATAGAAAATTCATCTAAATGTTCTTGAATTGGCTCTAATATAGAATATTTTGGTGCAAACTACCTTTTCTAAAGCAATGAATCAGACAAACCAAATGTTTAGGTTCTGCGATTCAGGCTTAATCTGATGAAAAGGCAATTATTAAGTAATATAAATAAAATAATAATTGTCTTATCATATATATAATCGATTATCCTTATTGATATCACTAATAATTGTTTTATTTGTTGCTATTTCATTGAATAGTATTCTAGCAACTTCTCTATCTATTAATAAAGTTAAATTTAATAATAATTTAAGTTCCTTGTGCACTATTTCCATAATAACGTGTCTTGACAATATATCATCTATACAAAAAGAAGACAGCGATGTAAAAAAACAAACAGAATTAATATTAGAACAAGTTAATTCAATTAAACTCAAAGAATGGATTAATAATCTATCATCTTTTCATACCAGACATACCAAATCAAATCATATTGAAAATGTTGCTTATTGGATTAAAAATGAACTTGAAACCTTATGTGAAAATAGAGTTTTTTTTCAAAATTTTACTCAAAGAGATGATAATCAGACTTTTCAATTAAAAAATATCATTTGTAGTCTAAAAGATTCAACAGAATCATTTCCAGATAATAGTACAATTATTATTGGAGCACATTATGATAGTAGAGCAGAAAACATCAATAATTCTGAAGCTAGAGCTCCAGGAGCAGATGATAATGCAAGTGGAGTTTCGGCAATTTTAGAACTAGTACGTATTCTTTCTCACGTAAATTTAAAACTTAATCTTGAATTGGTATTATTTTCCGGAGAAGAACAAGGTAAATGGGGATCAAATAATTACGTAAAATATTTGAGTGATAATAATATAACCAAAAATATAGATCTTTACATTAACTTTGATATGATAGGCTATAGACCTTCTAATGAATCAAATAAAGTGATACTAGAATATGATGTTGGCAATAAACATGTACAAAATGACAATTATTCAAAAACTATAGCTCTATTCATCAAACATATAGCTTCCACTTATACAAATCTACAAACCCAATTAGCTAAACTTGGAAATAGTGATTTTCTTTCATTTGAAGCATTAGGGATTACAGTTATAGGAATACATGATGAAGGTGTAACAAAGAATCCCAATTATCATAAGTCTTCTGATACTTCCAATACATTGAATATAAAATATGCAACCTCTATAACAAAGATGATGCTTGCTACTATTTTGGAAATCGATAAATTGAGCCAATCTATAAAAAGTAATTGAGTAACAATACTATTTGCATTTCAACCCTTGTTTTAGATTCTTCAAATTCATTTCCATCTTGTCAATAAAGTCTATATCTTTCTTTTGCTCTTGTGATTCTATCCCTTCTATAGGAGATAATAGTAAAACTTTTCCATTTGGAATTTCTGATGCA
>DAIPKY010000353.1:0-1522 GCA_036769505.1 Nitrososphaeraceae archaeon | reverse complement strand
CCTATAAAAGTAATTATATCAAATGTTCTAATTTTTAACTTATATTTAGAATTACATTGATATTAGGAATAATTTAGCATATAGATATAATTAAGGTATTAAAGAATTAATATGTTTTATAAACACATCTTTTGGAACCTCTTTTGAAACATAACATTCTTCTCCAAATTCTGAATGAATCTCTGATAACACTTTGTAATTTATTACTGATGAAGTCATAAAACATAGTCGAAATTCTTTTGGTGTATATTCTACTTTTTTTGATAGTTCATGTAATTTATCATAAAGGTTAAATCCATCCATTACAGACATTTTAAAACCAATAAGAACAAGATCATAATCAGTAGATTTAAAATTTAATTCTGCTGTTTGAGGATCGTTTATCAATGTTGAATTAAATCCTTCTTCCCTTTCTAACCATTTTTTATATTTTGAAGAAGTTTTGACATCATCATCGATTATTAGAACATTTTTCATTGTTTAATAAACTATAACGGGAATTCTCAATTAATAAATTCTGAAAAATTTTTATGTTTGAATTTTTATAAAATTTCTTCTATACCTTGATAGTTATGAATAATAAGACTATGATGACAATAATTTGCTAATTGGTATACCTTAAACCAATCTTTTTTTAATTAACTGATACTTTTATGCTGTAAAATAGAACAATATTTAATGGATAAGGGTTAGGAATTTCAACCACAAGATGATGTGACAAATTAAGTGAGGAAGTAAACAGTGTTCTATTGAAGTTTTCAAGAAACACATCAATACCAGATGAATTCAAACAATAGACAAGGAAACTGTTACCAAGAAAAGAAGAGGAAAAAGAATATGAAAAAATTTCTGAAAAAATTTGGGTAAAGTTTAATTTAATTTAATTTAATTGATTCTGTGTTCATAGTAATGGACTATAAATCTATGTGTCCTATTTGTAAAAAGAAATTTTTAGAACATTCAGAGTTACAGGATAAAATATGCAGAATGATCACAATAAACCAATTTGCAAACAATTCGCCAGGTTTTGATGTTCAGTTTAGACCTTTCTTTGAAGACTAAATATCTCAAATTTTTATAAGGATAATTTTCGCTTTTTTAGAATACCCGTTACTACAAGGAATGGAATTTGAACCATTCCCTCCATGTTAGTTATTCTTAATTTTACCATTTCAATAACAAAAATTAAAAAAACAATTTTTTTTCTTTTATCGAATTAAGTCTTGCCCAAAAAAGGTAAAAAAATTGATAGCTAAGAAGATAAAAGTAACAAATAATATTACTTCCTAATATCTTATTAAATTTATAATATATTGAAAGATAAATGGTGTGCAAGGGGATATGTTCCCGCCATAAAGCTATGAGACCTAGTAAAGGTAAAAGATATTTGATAGGACAAAAACGTTGTCAAGGTTGTCAAATCTTTATTAATTGGCAAGGGTTTTTTTGCCCATGTTGTGGATGCCGATTAAGAAATAAACCTAGAAATAAGAAATACGAATACCATCTCATATTAAGTAAC
>DAIPKY010000117.1:0-4598 GCA_036769505.1 Nitrososphaeraceae archaeon | reverse complement strand
TCAATAATTCTCACAATCGTGAAAGCTTTAGTATTCGTTTTTTTGATTCATCTGAAAACCTGATTTTTCGTGCTAATTTTTCAAAACTCTATGATCTTAATGGTAATCTTATCCAAGAAAAAGTCTTAAAATTTCAACATCTATATGAAAAATATAACAAAAAAGGGATTTTAAATTTTAAACTCCATAACTAACTCTATAATTATAACTAACTCCATAACTAAATCAAATCAAATATTTAATTTAACAAATCATTTTTTTTGAATAATATTGATTTTTCTAAAGGATATCGATATAATGATGCTGAACTATAGTCACCTATTTGTTAAGATCTATTGTTCATTTTGTAATATTAACATTAATTGATATTTAATAATAAAGCGATTAAATTAAATGTTAAATTACTGAGAGATAATATATATATATATATATATGTATGTGTGTGTTATAATATAAGTTTAGTCTTATAAAGAAAAACATTTACTATAGTTAATTTAATAAAAAATTCTTATTATAAATATATAATATTTTTCATTTATAAAAATCCTTTTCTTTTAAGTACACTTAATTATTTATTTTAATATATGACAATTTTAGGTATGCAAATCCTACTATAGCATATACTATATGATCTTCCAAATTCTTGAAATATTTAGAAATGGATTAGTAAGTAAGTATGAATTCTAATACAATATGTTTTACTTTGCTTTTCGTCGTTTTTTTCCTTTTCTCTGAAGCAATGTACATTACAAATCAAAATGTTGATGCATTCGAAGAAATAAATAAACCCATCTTCAAGAACTCACACCTTACAGTGGATGATGATAATTCTTTTGTCTCATACGCATATGATACTATTAACCAAGACAATAATTATAATCCTATTGAATATAGTAGTGGACCTTCTATACTTAATGTTAATCCTAATGCACAATCATCTTTTGGTTATTCACAATATAGAACTAATTATTTAAATGATTATGCATATAACAATCACTATGATTATAGAAGTGAATTTGTTGCCCCGTTAGACCCCTATCCGGTGATATCTGATAATGGATACTATTACCTGGATTCACACGGTATAGTATATTTATCATTTGATTATTCCTTTAGTACATTGTCGTATAAGGTATTTGTGGAAGGAATGAGTTATCTCGATGGCGATGATGTAGAAATCATTCAGATACATTTAGGAACATACGGTCAAAACGGACCTAGTATTTTATCATTGTGTAATGAAAAAATAAAAGAAGGTCATTGTAGAGAAGGACCAGGCTTATCAGTTGAAGGAGTAGTAGAGGAAATAGATTTGACAGGGCCATTAAAAGGTTCGTCATTTAACGAACTAATTGAATTCTTTAAATCGGGTGAATCTTATGTATATGTTCAAAGTCGGGATCATCCTGACGGTGAAATGAGAGGACAAATACATTATTATTAAATTTCAATTTATATATAGAGCAAATAGTTGCAGTAAATAAATTAAAATTTTTCTTTGTTTGAAGAAATTCTTAAGTATGGTTCTTGACTAAAAGGTTACAAATAAAAAATCAATCTAAATATAAATCCATTATTTATTTATTTATTTATGTACGTACATGTATAAAGAATTCCTTGATGATATTCCAAAAGATAAGAGATTAGTGTTAGAGCTGGGAATGGGTGATGGGAATTTAATAAAATTACTCTCAGAAAAGGAGGATCAGGATTATTATTTTATTGGTATAGAAAAAAATGAAAGTTATTTTAATAAAGCTAAATATAGCATTAAATCACAAAATGTTAAGATACTTAATACCTTATTTGAATCAGTTTTACCTTTATTTGAAGATAATTCAATTTATAAAGTTATATCAGTTTTACCTGATCCAAAGTATATAGATATGAATTATAAGAGTAACTGGGAAATCTTATACAAAATTATTTATAAAAAGTTAGTAAAACAAGGGAAATTCATTTTAATAACAGAAATAACTGATGAGTTACTCCAACCCGTATCAAATAATAAATTTTATAAAGCAGTAGAGAATTTAAAACAGATTTTTCAATCAATAGGATTTATTGTAGTAAATGCTTTTGAAGGGTATCAAGAAAATTATATGACATCTTTTCTTCAAGAATTTAGTGGAGATCCTAAAAGAATTAGAATAATTAATTTTGAATTTACCAAAAAATAACTTAAATTTGATGATTAGCAAGTTTAGTTTTAGACACCAATTTCTTTCCATTATAAAATTTTTTCTTTATTATTATTTTTAGATAGTGAACTTGTTGTTGATAATGTTGTTGTTGATTTAAAATGATACTATTTAATACTATACAGATTAATTTGTATAACTTGGCAATAGCAGATAACTTTGGCATAGAGGATCGAAAGGCAGCCGAAGCAGTTGAGTGGATGAATTCCTATGCCTTAGATAATAGTAAAAAATTTGAAGCGAAATTAGAAGGCTATTTATTAACAACCAAGAATTTCGGTAATTTCGAAATTATCTCATGGAAAGGAGATTGGTCCTTTGCTAGAAGCTTGATAATTAAGGTCAGCAGGAAATTATCAACAAAAGTAGTTGAATCTGGATATCATCAGAAAAATTCATTTTTTCTCTCTTTAATTGGTGCTAATAAAGAAATGGCAAAAGTCTATAAAAAAGGAGGTATAATTGGTACTCTCATTTTAGACAAGAAATCTGGTAAATGGATTGTTAAATCTGAAAAATTAATATAATAGAAAGATTCTTCACTTTCGAGACGTACTATATTATGGTTTTATTTTATTTTGACTCTTGTTAATAACAATTGATTTGGATAATAAAAATATAAAAAGTCTTTTCTGTTTGTTATTCTATAGATATTATGCTTGCTTGACTTTCAATGTTAAAGTATATTGAATTTTGTCAATGGTCTTGATGTCTGATGTAATTGTCTTTATTACCGTGTCGATTGTTTCTCCTTTTATCTTGACAAGTATATTGTATGGACCTCTAATCCTATTTGTTGTTAAAATGTCATTTATTTTGGTTAATTCATTTATTATTTTTTCTTCATGACCTTCTTCACAAGTTATTAAAATATAGGCTTCTGCCATTAATAATTTGCACTTAGTAACTTCAGCGTATTACTAATAATTTTACCATGATCTGCTTGTACTTCTGTAGTAATAAGCAGTAGGTGATCATCGTCTAATGGAATCGTAATTCTTTTAATTTTTTCATATTCTGCCATGGCATATTTTCCTTTTCCTATTTTGGAAGACAAAGAATTTCTCAATCCCCATCTCGCTAAAGCCTGTAAATTTGATTTCCTTGTTTCTTCACTACTTAGCATATCTTCGACTCCTTCTCTTTGACCTCCATATTTTATCTCTCCAGTTTCATCACATATTCCTGCAAATCTTATTTTAGCGTCAATATCCATTACAGCTTTACAGAGGTTAACATAATCCATACCACTATATTCAAAAATACAAATATTAATAGTTTATAGAACTTTACAATCTATTTTTAAAAAATTTAAAGTAATTGAATCAATACAATTTTTATTATTTTTTTTTATAGATAATCTGGAATTTTAGCTAATTCTTCTATCTTCCAATGGCAACTCCAACAGAAGTTGCATATTAAACATGTAAGTCGTGTTCTAATTTTACACGACTCACATTCTTTATATCGAGGCAAAAGACTATCTCTTAGATATTCATGATTAAAAAATCGTTTTTCTTCCTTGCGTGTTATTCTGGAAGATTTCAAATTTTTGTCTATTTATAATATATATCTACTAAACTATATCTTTTATGAAATATTTTTTAATTAATTAATTATTTTTTTATTTATTTTTAAAAAATATTAGTATTTCTTGATGATTCCTAATTAAGTATATAGTTGATGAATATATATCTGTAGTAACAGCTTGAAGTATCTCTTTATTAAAACTATAAAAGTTTGAAATCTACTACTTTTTCTATTAGAAAATAAATTTATTTATTTATTTATTTTATTAAATACGATAAGCTATATCGATTCTGACATAGCTTATCGTTACCCATTGATTTTTCAGCTTTGGTATAGCCTTCCTGCACAAGTCAGCTGATACCACATCACATCATTCAACAGTGTTGTTATTAGCGTCGAATTGAGTGTAGACAGTGTCTAATTGTATAAAGAGAATTCAATATAAGAGAGTTATTGAGAGAAGTTATATAATAGTATTATATAACATTTTTTCAATATAAATTTAAAGTTAATTTCTAATTCCTGATATTTTTACTATGTGTTTGTCTTTTGGAATGAATATATCGATACTAATTGTTTTGCCATTCGTAGTAACTAATTTATTTTCATATTGTTTACCATCCAATAAAATTTCTATATTTTGGTTTGAAGAAACTTGTGGAATTTTAAAATTCGTAGTTCCTCCATATGGATTATATGGCTTAACCTCAAAAATAATACTATCTGATGAATTCTCGTATCTAAAATCGCTAATCATAGAAGCACTTTCTAAATTAAAAACAAGAAATTCTCCTTCCCCAATATCCATTGTAGATATAGGAGCATTGACATCCAATCCTGCACAACTATAATAATAAACACCATCTT
>DAIPKY010000352.1:0-1526 GCA_036769505.1 Nitrososphaeraceae archaeon | reverse complement strand
CAAAGACTTTCTAATGATATATTAGACGTTGCTAAAATTGAAAGCCGATCATTAAGATTAAAAAAGGAATTATTAGATCTAAATGAATTAATATCGAATATTATAGAGGATTATAAGACTATTATTGCAAAAGATAATCAAAATGTCAAATTATATTTTAAACCATCCCAGTATGCTTTATTCGTAGAAGCTGATAAAGAAAGAATTGGTGGTGTAATTTCTAACCTTCTTAATAATGCTATTAAATTTACCAAACAAGGTGAAATTTTTGTTTCTACTGAGAAGAAAGATAATAATAATAGTAATAACCCTTATGCATTAGTGACTGTAAAGGATACTGGTGAGGGAATAGATCCAGAAATATTACCTAAAATATTTTCAAAGTTTATTACAAAATCTTTTGAAGGCTTAGGTTTAGGAATGTATATCGCTAAAAATATTGTGGAAGCTCATGATGGAAAGATATGGACTGATAATAATAATAATAATAATAATAATAAGAATGGTAATCGTGGAGCTATATTTTATTTTACTCTACCAGTAAACAAAGTAATAGGAATATCAAATAACAATATAGATGATAAATAAAAAGGAAAGTAGAAAAATTGCTAAATAATGTAATGTTTGAGCTTTATTTTTAATTTTTTAGTTTATTAGAATTTATAAATCAGATTATCGATAACAACAACAGTGACTAATATGTCAAACTTAAAAGATGAAAATAAAAAACAAAGTAGCACCATAAAAGAAGAAACAAAGAACTTTTTAGACTAACAAAAACAACAAATGGCAAATACGGTCAATGACAATTTCAATGTATACCAAAAAACAAATAATGAAATCATTGAGAAAGGTATTGATACTACTAATAAATATCAACAAGAAACTATTAACACAATTCAATCAATCTCAAACAACAACCCTATAGAATTACAAAAAATATTCTTAATATTATCAATCAGCATTCTCAAGATTTTTAAATGATACATCTAAATCATATTGGATTAATTATATGTATCCAGAAAAATATGCTGATGTATATAATAAAACCAGCCAAAATATTACAGATAATACAATCAATGCTAATAGAAGAATAAATGATTTAGTATTAGGATCAACAGAAACCTTTAACAAATCAATAGAAATTGCACAAAAATACTATAATGAATCTGTTTAAAATTACTTTAACTTTGTAAATAAGATAGAAAAATCTTATTACAATCACTAATTTTTTCTTATTTGTTAATAACTTTGTTTCTTAATGTTAATTTATAAATAATAAATATAATAATAATAATAATTTCACTTATTCAATTTTTTTTTGAAATGAATAGTGGACTGTTTCTTATAAGTTGTATAATACAAAATATATAAAAATATAATCTCAAATCGTTTTAATAATATCATATCTTTATGAAATGTTTATCTTTGAAACAACCATATGCAGACTTGCTAGCTTTTGGTGAAAAGACAATAGAGTTAAGAAAATGGAATACTAAATTTAGAGGAGAATTTCTAATTCATGC
>DAIPKY010000116.1:0-4602 GCA_036769505.1 Nitrososphaeraceae archaeon | reverse complement strand
TTTCAAATTCAATAATATATTTTTCATATCCTCTTTCAAAAAAGATTCTTATATCACCAAATGTCCTTAGACCTCTTTTTCCTTTCTCTATTGCTTTATTTGCTAGATCAGAAAACTGTTTGCCAATCTTATTACGATCTATTCTATTAGTTGAAAAATAGACTTCTGTAGAACTTTTGATATTTATAATGGAATTTTTTTCTAAATCTGCCAATTTATTTGGAGAAATCTTCCATTTTTTCGTTATTTCATTTCTAACTTCATTTTTAGTTAGTTCATTAGTAATCATTAATATTGCTTCATTCTTTTGCTCAAATCCACTTCTAAGATATTCTAAACCATCTTCTATTTTTCTCTCTGGCGAAGAATAGATTCCTAAAATATGACTATTATCTTGAATTTGAGTTATCGCAGACAAAAATTGATATAAATGTTTAATATAATACTTTATTTAACTGTATTATATTTAGAATTAGCTGATTCTTTCTATAATAAGATGAATTTAATTTTATTCTTTTAATTGTACCTACGAGTTTTTGAAAGAAAATATTATAGAAGAAATAACATAACTAATAAGTTCATTTAACTAAATTTTTTTATAATTGATAATAGAACTCACATTTGATGGATAAGGATTAGAGTTATATTATAATCCTATTCACTTTAAAAGGATGAAAATAGATAAACTATATCGCTATCGCTATCATTGTATCTATTAATGCTATTGTCTCATAACTATTTTTCAACTATTATTTTCCTCTATTAGTGAATATATTGATTAAACTTTTTCGTTAACAATTTATAATTAGTTTAAGAAAAGTTTATGCACATTTTTTTTGTGATATTGAAGTTTATAAACATCATCATATTTTAATATAGACTTGATCATGTCCTTCAAACAATTCTACAAGATTTTTTATCTCTGCACTTAGCAAAGTTTCAGTTTTGTATGTACAATACATTAATCCTGGAATTCTGCTATCATCATAAGCTTTTTCAATTGTTAGTGCATGCTGTAATGAATCTTTTGCTATATCATTTATAAGAAAATCAATGCAACAAACTTGTTTATTGTTAGAATTATTTTCTATATTTTCCATAACTCTGCTACAATAACTCATAATATCTTTGAGTTTGAAGCATATTAGTAGTAATTAGATTTTATTAACAGAAATTAAAAAACATATAAAAAAGTAACGTATAATATGTTAAAATGAGATTTAAAATGACATTTAAAAATATGATTCTATATTCTATATCCATGTTATTGTATAATTTGCTTTCTTTCTAATTGTTGTGTATATTCAAAAGCAAAATCAAAACTATTCTCTCACTTTTTTATTCTTCTTCCTTACTGGTCTTTGTGAGATAACAGACGGCTACTGAGTTTGGTTATGGTTAGGCGATAACATAGGGTGGTACCTTGGATTGTTAGGAGGATTTATATTATTCTTTATGCAATTGTTCCAACTTTTCAACAATTGCACTTTTCATAGAATTCTTGTTAAAGATATTCGTATTAATACTTCGTTCTGATTCTTTACTTTGTTTTTTCTCAATTACTGCTTTATTAGTTGGTTTTTTCCACCTTGGTTTAAGTCACCTATGGTATTCATAATTGCGGTAAATTCATAAAAGTCAAATACAATTCACTTTTCTTTAATATTATAAAATTGTATAACCCCTAAATACTGTTTCGAGGTTCACGGCCCACCCCTGCGCTCGACTCCAGTAGTCATAAGAGTAAGTAAAAAATTTTACTATTAGAAATGGATCATTATGTTATAGAAATTTCAAGAAATCATACTAAATATTGTAAAGTTTATATATCCATCTGACGATAAATAACTTGCAATCAATATTAGAATGAGTATAGGATCGTTATTACACGGCTGACTGTTTGAATATTGAATGTTACAACACAAGCCAAGATCAACACTAATTTAAAGTGTTATTACACACAATTGATTAGTTGAACGTTGTTATCATTGCATATGGTAGATAATATAAAATCGACCATTTGCATGTATAACTTGTGTTGAACTTCAGTTTTGATGAAATTTAACAAAATTATTTGTAATAGAGTTGATAGGTTCAAAATACTTGATAATGCAAATTCAAATTTTTTAAAAGTTCAAATCCCACCTGAGGCTTTGAATGCTCAATTCGAATTGGCTTTTTTGATGAATTCATACTGTCATAATGATTTTCAAGTATTATTGCTTCCTAAAGTTTTAAGAAATGAGGATAATAATAATAGTATTTTAAAAATTGGTCACTTATTAATTGTAATGATAGTATAATAAATTAGTAGCAAAAATACCTCACAATCTGACGGATCCATAAATTGCTTGGTTTTCTTATGTTAAATTTTATATGGAAATATACCAGTGTATAGTTATCAAATAATATCCTAATACCTGATAGTAGAACTCACATTTGGTGAACGAGGGTTCAAGTTCCAATCTGAGAATATCGAATTTTTATCATCATTGATAGTAATAGCTACTGTTATTTCAGTATTCATAAATATTTGATATGTTCTTTTCTTGTTTCTTTTATTACAAAATCTATTTTTGATTATATTATTAAAGAATTGATATAAACAAACAAGGTAAGAAATTTACAGAGTAGAAGTTAAATTACTGGTTATTTTTTTTGTCTCACTAAATATTATCTGGGCTACATAATCATCTATTCCTAATATTGTTGCAATATGAGAAGGCCCATTCTCTAATATGCTTTCAATTGTAAAACCAGCATCCTGTAAAATCTCAATTAATCCTTTTGAAATCTCGACAAGTTCTAATCTTTCATCTTTTACATTAGCTATATTCGTTGCTAGCGATTGTGAAGGTAATAATAATTGAAAATCAGAATTTTTTGTTGTAAATATTATGGGTTTATTTGTCTTTGTCTTATCCATTAGTTGATTATCACTCTCAAAATCGCCCTTCATAATAGTAATATATAGATTACAAAGTATATATTTATTAGATCTATACGTTTTATTAGATAGTAATAGTAATGCAGGGATCTTACAATAAATAAAAGAGTATATAGAGAAAATAAATTGGTATATAGATTACTTTTCCCATTTTATAAATGATATTTAACTAAAAATGATATAAAATCAAAAATTTCTTCAATAACAGCATCTTTTTTAATTTTATCTTTTTCTCGTAATATTGATTTATTATATGTTATATGTATATACGATTTTATAGTAATTGAATTTATTTGATAGCGAATGGTTATCCTCAAATATGCTATCGTATTAAAAGGTAGTTTGTAATTTAATAGCAATGTTATTAATAGTAACGAATTAAAATAAATAAACTTAAACATATAATATAACTTATTCTATAAATTCTCTATAGACCAATAGAATATATATTATAATTGCTTATAATTCAGATTTATTATTTAATTTTACCTACAATCTCTCAAGTCTGGAAAAGTAAAAGTGAAAAGACCAAATTCCTTTTACTTTCTCTAGAAAAATAAGATTGTTGGAGATACTTCAATTTATTTAATGTGCTTTGTGATTGTGCTTATTTTATTCTTTCAATGTACCAAAAGCCGTTCCTCCACATTAACAATTGTATATCATTTCATTATTACCTATCGACGTTATTGACAAGAAATAAAAATGAATTTTTTTTCGGTTGAAGCAATACATTTCAACTCATTTTAGAATTAAATATTATTTAATGTTAGATTGTATAACCAACATTTGGTAGACAAAGGTCACGAGTTCCAATTCGAGAATTAGATTATCTCCAGATGTAATACAATTATTTTTTTTCAAGGATTAAATTTCAAATTTGAAAAATATTTTGTTAATTAATAATAATGGTTTCATCATAAATTATTTTAATCGTAAAATATAAACTTGGAATATTTCAGGAATATAGTCATTTAAATATCTAATAACTTCATTTAATAATTATATTATGACTGAATTAAGTAACAGAAAATATCCTACATGGGATGATTATTACAAAAATGAAAAAATAGAAAGAATGCCTTGGTATAATGAAAAACTAGATTTTGATTTAGAAGAGGAATTAAATATTATGCAACTAAACAATGGAATTTTTCTAGATCTTGGTACTGGTCCTGGAACTCAAGCAATGCATCTAGCAAAGAAAGGATTTGATGTTATTGGTTCAGATATTTCTGAAACTGTTATTAAAAGAAATAAGATTATTTATGAAAATAAATATCAGAATATAAAATTTGTAGTAGATAATATTCTTGATTCTGATTTTAAAGATAATTATTTTGATTATATATTTGATAGAGGCTGTTTTCATGTGTTTTCAGAAGAAGATAGACCAAAATATTATAATCAAATTAAAAGAATATTGAAACAAAAGGGAATTTTGTTTTTGAAATGTTTCAGTATTGATGAGCCAATGAAAGATGGTCCATACAGATTTTCTCATAACGACATTCAAAATATATTCTCCAAAAATTTTCAAATAAATGAGATCAAAAAAACAGTTTATCAAGGAACATTGGATCCTTTGCCAATGGCATTGTTTAGTGTAATGAAGTTAATAAAATAATAATAATAATAATACATTTAGAAATGTT
>DAIPKY010000351.1:0-1528 GCA_036769505.1 Nitrososphaeraceae archaeon | reverse complement strand
TCCATATTGTAGGTATAGGGTAAAATCTGACGTGTCATCAATAAGTCAATAATTATAATGGAAATTATAACAGCTCCTGTTAGGGTAGTTATTTTTCTATTGAGTATCATAGGTTTTTGAAAAAAGCTACCTTTACCAAAATGCACGAGTTATATTCATTTTAGGATTATATAAGATTACCGAGAGTAGAAAAATCGGAATTTCAAGATAATTTACGATAGGATTTTCCTACTTTTTATCTTGTTGTGTTCGTTAGATTGTAACAATTAGAATATTAACAATATCGTTATTCTCTTTACTCAAATATTATAATAAATATGTTATAATATTTTATTGATTATTTTAGTATCTAAATTATTTTATATATTTCTAAATTATTAGAACAATAACATTTATTATTTGCAAACAATATCTAATTAATCTAAGATATATAAAGAAAATATGTTGTTAAGTAAGCTCTTCAAAATTAGAGACTAAGAAAAATTTACCCATAACATCTCTTTAAACTTAAAGTCTCTTAAAATTAAAATTGATAATTTGGATATAATTATTTAATTGTGTAATAATATAGGTGATAAATTATATATTTAATAAATTTATAATGGGGTGTTTACCTAAATATTCAAACCAATTCTTCCGAAAGCAAAATTTTGGATATTAATGGAATATACAAAATCTTGAATATAATATGTATAGACTTTTTAATCTAATTCTATCTTGTTTTACAATCAAAATTATATGACAATAAAATTCAGATTAAGAATGTTATCTATACAATATTATGTCATCTAATACAAACAGATCTTTTAGTTGTGGTTACTGTGGAGTTGAATATAATGCTATAAAACCAGATGATATACATACAAAAGCAAATAAATATAAAATTAATAGAAGTGATATTGAAACAATACACATGTGTAATGACTGTGGAAAGATTACTAGATTATATTGGTCCGAGCAAAAAGGATCCAAGTAATGTACATAATTTCTTAATACTTAGGTAGGGTATATTAACATGAACAGAAAGAAACAAAAATAGAAAATGGTATTATAGATAAATGATTGAATTAACAAACCTAATTTTTATGAAAAACTTTCAAAGTTTAATTTATGTTTTTATTATCATAATTCCCCTTATTATTATAAACATTTTGTAATATGAGTAAGCTATATCATTCTCTTTTTCAGAAATGAAGATTATGGAGAGAAGTTAAATAAAGTTTTCTAGGTTATTGTTTTATATTATTCTACTAAAAAAGATAGGGAAAACTATTAAAAGAAATAGAATATCACTAATTTTGAATTTGAAAATTTGTAATGTTAATTTTTTACATATTACTATGGTTCATATATTATTTTCTACTATGTTATTACATTCTTATTTTAGTGAAGAGAATAATAGCAATAATTTATATAACCTTATTAGTTCCCATTTTTTACAAAATTCTTACGCAATTGAAATTGCTGATGATAAAGATAAAATAAATACACAAGACGAAAAAGATGATAATCAAGATTCTAAAGAAAC
>DAIPKY010000350.1:0-1534 GCA_036769505.1 Nitrososphaeraceae archaeon | reverse complement strand
ATAGAGCTACAGGACAAAAGGAATAATTACTTATAATTTCTTCTCTCTTCGTTTACAAATAATAAAATATAAACATTAGTAAATAATAATAACTTGTTTTTTAAGGTTATTACAAATGGCAGAAGACGAAAATATAATACATATTTTCATGAATACAGATGAAATTGGCAAAAATAAGTGTATACCTCTTTCAGATAAAGACTATGAGAAAATAAAAAATTATGGAAATGTAAGGATAACTATAATTAAAAATAACACTAAAGTACCATTAGGTATACCTTAAACTATATTTTCTTAATCAACTGAATATTTTAATTTCATTTGTTAATATTGTATAATAAGAAGCATTATTCATAGAATATCCAGACAAAGTTAATAGAGTATTACAAACATTTCTTTCGACTACAACCCAATCCAACTAATAATTTATTTCTTATGATCTAACAGTAGTTTAGTAGGATAAGTTGTAGTGATAAGTTGATTGTCCTCTTGAATTCAAAAAGTAAATTAGATTTAATAATTAAAGAACTCCCAAATATACCTTATGGGTTCGAATCCCACTCTAGGTATTTAACTCATGAAATCTCGCTTTTTTATCTTTTTTATTATTTGTCTTATTTTTTCTGAGTGAAAGGCCGTGGATCAAAGCTACTCTTATCGAATTTATTTTTCCATCATTAACGTGGGACCATGAAAATATCAATGCTGTTGTAGGCTGTTTATTGAAATTCATGTCAGAGATAAGATGTACATCATTATCATCTACGAATTCTTTTTGATTTCTACTTTTGGTAAATTTAGATGCTCTAAATATTTCAAGGCTCAGCTATATTAAATGAACCATGTCCCTCAGGTCCCTCGTACGATATGTTGTCGCTTACATATTTTCTAGCAGATCCAAAATGCCTGTTTTCTACAGCTTGTAACTACTGCATTACATTTCATTTGCATTTGCATTTTTATCCATAAGATTTCCAAGTCTTTTAATATGCCAACTCCATCCTTTGTTATGATCATCATATTGTAATTTATCTGAATTTGTAAATCCACTATGAATTAAAGTTAATTTTGTTTTATCCTTATCTAGTTGCTCAAGCTTCCACCTAACAATAGTATTTTTATTATATTCGGGCTTTGTTGTAAAATTCCAAGTATAGGATAGTTCTTTATTTGGTATAAAACTAACAATCTCACCAACAATTTCATGGTCTTTATCTTCTTGTGTACTTTCTTTTAAGAATCTAAAAGAAATTTTTCCACCTATCTTTGGTTCTAGAGTTACTATATTAGGAAACCATTGAATTAATTGTTCTGGAGTAATTAGAGCAGAGTATACTTTCTCTACTGGTGCGTTTATTACTATCTCTTTTTTAAGTACATCATATTTATCGCTCATTTTTTTTCTTTTCCTCTTTACTTTCTATAAATTCTTTAAGGCCTTCAAGATTATGCCCCCACATTTTATCAAAAAATTCTTTTATTTCTAGAGTTTTTTTAGGATTTATAGAGTATCTTTTTTTCTGTCCTTCTCTAG
>DAIPKY010000115.1:0-4636 GCA_036769505.1 Nitrososphaeraceae archaeon | reverse complement strand
TATTGATTTTGTGATGCAAAAAATCAAAATGCAATATTTGAATGTATTATTGTTAATTGTTAATTGTTAATCTAGGATTAATTTAGCTCATTTGTGGAAATATTTTGTAATTTTATTTGAGTTTTACAAATTTTAAAAAAAAGTTGGTTTGATGATTTGGAGATATAAAATAAACATACTCTATGATGATCATAATACTCGTGTACTGCTTCTGCAATTTATTTTATATTAGTCATTGTTAGTCATTGTTTCTATCAATTCTTTCTATACCGATAAATAAATGAGGTTAAAGAAAGTAGATTCACTGTTGTTGAAAGAAGGCTATCAAATCTACCATAAATAGATCAGAGAGAACATGAGGGCTTGAACGGTAGGTCAAACTCCAGCTGAGAAACGCGGAATAAAATAGAAGGTAATAATGATAAGCGTGAATGGCAATTATTCAAAATGCAAAAAAGGAGGAGGTGAAACCATAAAAACAAAGTTAAGGATGATAAGTGTTGTATTTTGGCTTGAATTTTCCAAGCAATAAAGAGTTAGTCACTACAGTTACAGAGCTCATAGCCATTGCTAATCCTGCAAGTATTGGAAGCCATCCAAATACACCTAATCCAAGCAGAGGTACTAGTGCCCCCGCTGCTACAGGTATTAAGCCAGTATTATACGCAAAGGCCCAGAACAAATTCTGTTTTATCTTTGAAACTGTCTTTTTGCCTAAATCTAGTGCAGTTACGACATCTCTTATGTCATCTTTTATTAGTATAATTCCTCCAGTTTCTTTTGCAACATCTGTTCCCGAGCCTATTGCAACCCCCAAATCTGCTCTTGCCAATGCAGGTGCATCGTTAATACCATCACCAACCATTCCAACAACTTTACCTTCTTTTGTCTTCAATTTAGCAATAACTTCTTCCTTTTGATGAGGAAGTACCTCTGCAATGACTCTGTCAATATAGAGTTTAGATGCTACTGCATTTGCAGTTCTTTTATTATCTCCAGTAAGCATTATTACTTCTATTCCTTTTGCTTTCAAAGCTTTAATTGCATCTTTGGCATTTTCTTTTATCGTATCAGATATAGCTAGTATACCTGAAAGAGTATTATCTATTGCAACTAAAACTGCAGTCTTGCCTTCTTTTTCAAATCCAGAGAGTTTTGCATCAACACTTTCAGTAATTGCAACTTGGTTATCTTCCATCATTTTTCTATTGCCAATCATGATTGTATGAGTTGAATAAGTTGCCTTAAGACCATGTCCTGAAATTGCTTCAAATGAATCTGGGTTAGCAATGGGAGTGCCATTTTCTTTAGCTTTTCTGATTACTGCCTGTGCTAAAGGATGTTCTGAACCAGATTCTGCTATTGCTGCAAGTCTTAATAATTCTTGTTCTCCAATCTCTTCTGTTAAAGATACTAAGTCAGTTACAGATGGTTTTCCTACAGTTAATGTGCCAGTTTTATCAAAAACAATAGTGTTAACTTTATTTGCTATCTCTATATGTTCTCCTCCTTTATACAATATACCATTCTCTGCACCTTTGCCAGCACCCATCATAAGAGCTGCAGGAGTAGCAATGCCTAATGCACAAGGACAGGCAATAATCATTACAGAAACAAATGCAAGAATGGAATATGTCAAGCCCGCATCACCTATAAAGTACCATCCCAAAAATACTCCTATTGCTATTACAACTATTGCAGGAACAAAATATTTTGCAACTTGGTCTACCATTTTCTCTAATTTTGCCTTTCCAGTTTTTGCTTCTTCCACTAAAGTAATTATCTGTGAAAGTACTGTATCTTGTCCTACCTTTGTTGCTTTTACTTTAATAAGACCATTCTTGTTTATTGTAGCGCCTATTACCTCATCTCCTTTTATCTTATCTACTGGAATACTTTCACCTGTTAAGGCTGATTCATCAACAGAAGAATTTCCTTCAACTACAAGACCATCTGTTGGAACTCGTTCACCTGGTCGAATAACCATTAAATCACCTTGTTCTATTTGTTCTACTGGAATTTCTATTTCTTTAAACTCCTTTGTTATTGTTTTTAACTTAGAGTCATCAAAATTTATGTAGTTTTCATTTACGTTATTATTATTATTATTATTATTATTATTTTTCGTTACCCTTGTCTTAGTTCCTTCGTTTATTACAAGTCTTAAAACTCTAGAAGTCCTTGGCTTTAAATCAAGTAATTTCCTTACAGCATCTGAAGCCTTTTCCTTGGTTTTTGTTTCAAGTAGTCTTCCAACTAGAATGAGTGTAATAATAATTGCAGCTGTCTCAAAATATACGGCCGTAAATGGAAAATAGCCAGGAACAATAGTTACAATAGCGCTGTATAGATAGGCAGCGGTAGTTCCTATAGCTATTAGTGTATCCATATTAGATGCTTTAGCTTTAAGTCCATCCCAAAATCCTCGATAAAAACGCCAGCCAATCCAGAATTGTATTGGAGTTGCTAAAGCCAAAAGTATGTAACTTGTATATTCCATCCTCATCATTATTTCCATTGGAAAGAAATGTCCTAATTCAGGAATCATATGGGGTATGCTTAGTATAATTATTGGTATAGTAAGTGCAATACTTATAGCAACATGCATTTTTAATTTTTTTAATGCTTTTTCCGGTTCTAGAAATTCATTTAAACATTGTGATGAACAAAAATAGTATTTTATTCCATTTTTGGTATGTTGTATAGAATTTTCGTTTTCTTCTACAAACATTCCACAGATTATGTCTTTCGCCATGCCAAGTGTATAGATAAATAGATATTTAATATTAGGACTTTACAAATGTAAAGGATATAATACTTTTATAACTACTTATTAAAGTACATCGTACATCGTATGCCTTTACATCTAGATAATAATGACATAGCGATTATAAAATCATTTTTAAAAGATGGAATGAAATCATTTAGGCAAATATCAAGGGAAACAGGGATAACTACACCTACTGTTAAAGCAAGATTTGAAAGACTAGTCAACATAGGTTTTATTAAAGGAGTTCTTCCAATATTTGATTTTGGCAAAGTAAATAATATACAGGAAATTATTCAAATACAAAATATCAATAAAGATAATGCAAGAAAAGAAAAAGAGAATTTTCATAAAAGTATTCATCATAAGAACATATTTGAAGAAGTTCACAAAATAGAAGAAAAAATTACAAATGGACTTGGAATAAACCTTGTATGTAATTATTGTCATGGACCAATTCTTGGCAAGGCTAGAGTTTTAAAATTTGCCAATTTAGAACGCTTTTTTTGTTGCAATTCTTGTAAAACAGATTATAGTGAAAAATATAAGGGAAGAATAGAATCAATAAAAAGAAGATATGAAGGTAAATCGGAAATAGAAATTTGAAATTTAGATTCTTTTGATTTATATTTAGTATTTTTTTAATTTACCTTAATATCCATATTTGGAAGGATTTTGTTCTAATTGTTGTTTACATGAGGACGAGCATAGATATATTTTGTTTCCATTAATTTCTGAAGTGTATTTTGCAGTCTTTTCATCTACATTCATATTACATACTGGGTCTTTTGCCATACCATGATATAGATAAATAGATATTTAACAATAGGACTTACAAATGTAAAAAGAATAATACTAAAAAGTAATATAATATTGATAAATTTATAAAATTCTTTTATTTATAAATTAGTAACTCATGAAATAACTGCTAAAAAAAAGCAATATATCTGAATCTCGTAGATTGCACAATAGATCTTAGTAAGTCGAATATTTGGCCACATAATAATTAAGAGAGCAAATATTACATTTCAAAAAATTCATTGGCTATTATTTCGGCTAAATCTACTGTTGGAGTGGCTTCTATAGTTATAATGTCTCTCTGTGATTTTATAGTAATATCATCAAAACTAGCTCTAAACATAGAATATTTTTTCCCATCTTTTGTTTCTTGTACACTATCAATGATTACTAATTTGTTTTCCAACATCCAATTTATTTTTCTATAAAAGGAAGTATGAGGAATCTTGGTATTTTGTAATAATTCCTGTGCTGATACTGGTTTTTCCTTAATAAGGTTAAATATATCTCTTAACTCTTCATCTGCTAATACTGTTAGGATTGCATTTGTCATTTTTTTATCCCTTATTAACAAGATAATAAAGCATTTTGATTAAAAGGACATATTATAGTTTGTTTTATTGATACAGATTCCCAAATATGGGATTTAACTTTATGAGGAAAATTCATAAAAATTAATTTATTGATACTTAAATCAAATTGTTACCTTTTTGACAAGTATTCATAATAGACCAAGTTTTATCTTTGTGTATATAAAAAAATACTGTTATATGACTAGATTCAATCCTAATACCCAGAAGGTGAAAGATAAAAAGAAAAAAATAAATTATATTATACTCTTCCGTATAATATGACAAATAAATAATACAGTCCTTTTAGATTTGGATAAAATTGTTATTATTTTAAATATGTTATTTATTTTTATGCCTTGACAAAAAATTATTTCATCATATCATTCCATTTTTGAGGTGCAATTTTCCACTTTATCCCATTTTTGGTACTAAATTATAAATTAAATGATTTTTTATCTTTTATTAATTTGTCGAAATATTTTTTATTTCTATTTTTTTT
>DAIPKY010000349.1:0-1540 GCA_036769505.1 Nitrososphaeraceae archaeon | reverse complement strand
AATAAAATATCGATTAATATTAATTAAACACTGAAACCATGCCTATTCAACTCCCAAGGGTCAGTAATTTTCTCAGGTTCATCTAATTTTTAAAAACAAGTCAATCAGAAAATTAAAATAAAATAGCTATAGAAAGTTAAGAAAAAATGATTCTTTACATAAATCAAACGATTAATTAGTCTAAAAATAATAATAATATCAAATGAAAAAGTAATATATGCCATATGATGACAGTATTGAAAATACTATATTGAAACCTAAATCATGTTCATCAACAAATAAATTCCAAAAAAATGAAAGGAAGAATTCGATTGTAACAAATAATGGAGACTCTAAACAAATAATAAAGACTTGTTATTCTTCATTACATCAAATGGATTTTATGATAAAAAATCTGCATAAAAGCGGGAGTTTAATTGACTAATAAATAATGAAATTAAGTTTTTAGCTAAAAATCTGAATGGTAATAGGCTATGATTTTCTTAATCATTTAATAATATATTACGCTTTAAATAAAAAAGATATGCAGTTTTATAGTTTATTTTACAAAATATATAATGGGAAACAATAGCATAAGAGAAAAAGGTATAGAAAATTTTCATAGACTTGAAAGATTTAAAGATCTTGATATATTACTAAATAGGATAGATGATTCCCAATTTGTATTACTAGGTGAATCATCTCATGGTACCTCTGAATTTTATAAATGGCGTACTGAAATCACTAAGCGCCTTATAAATGAAAAAGGATTTTCTTTTATAGCAGTAGAAGGTGACTGGCCAGACTGCTACAAAGTTAATAGATATATCAAAGGATTTCCTGAATCTGGTAAAAATGCCTATGATGTTTTATATTCATTTAATCGATGGCCTACATGGATGTGGGCAAATAAAGAGATGATAGAATTAGTGGAATGGCTTAAATTATATAATGACAAACAACAAGAACAAGAACAAAAAAATAATTCAATTACTTCCAATTTCAATGGAAAAATTGTTGGATTTTATGGTCTGGATCTCTATAGCCTATGGGAATCTATGGAAGCAATTATACAATATCTAAAAAAAGTCGATCCCAATACAATAAAAGATGCTATTGAAGCGTACAATTGCTTTGAACCTTACAAGAAGAATGTTGAAAATTATGCTCGTGCAACAGCATTTGTTCCTGAAAATTGTGAAGATGAAGTTATTGAAATGTTATCATCTTTACGTAGAAGGGTTAATGTTTATAGTAAAAGAGATAAGGGAAATAGAGAGGAAGAGTATTTTAATGCAGAACAGAATGCCATTACAGCAAAGGATGCAGAACTATATTACCGTACCATGATTAAAGGTGATGTAAATTCATGGAATATACGTGACACTCACATGATGGAAACTCTTGAGCGCCTAATAGAATTTTATGGTGAAGGTAACTCAAAAGCAATTGTGTGGGCTCATAATACACATATTGGAGATGCAAGAGCAACAGATATGTCCAAAGACAATACTATTAATTTAGGGCAATTAGTACGTGAACGAAAAAATAGTAATAATAC
>DAIPKY010000114.1:0-4645 GCA_036769505.1 Nitrososphaeraceae archaeon | reverse complement strand
CCATTAGAACAAGTATATGAATATTATACCAATCCAGATAACATAAAGGAAGCATGGCCACAGGATATTGTTAAGGAATCACAATCACTTTCAGATTCGAAAAATGAAGAAGGGTCTGAAATGAAAGTAAAAGGTGAATACATGGGAAGAGAAGATGAGATGATTTTACAAGTTACTGATAAAGAACAAAATAAAAGACTAATAACAGAACAAAAGGATGGTCCATTTAAATATTGGAAAAGTGTACAAGAATTTAATGGAAGTCAAAATACTACACATATAAGACATTCTATCGATTACGAATTACCAAGTTCAGGAAAGATTGCGAATTTTCTTTCAGGAGATGGTGCTAACAAGAAGATAGAAAAGGGATTACAACAAGCAGCTCAAACAGTAAAACAAAAACTGGAATCACAATCTGCATAATCATCATACAAATACGAATCTAACATCATAACATCCTTTATATTTTTATCATTAAATATTTCCTAACTTATAATAGTATTTTAGTTACTATGTTTATTATTCTGAAAAATTATATTCTTTGTTATATAATATTAAATACCTATTTGCATTATATTTAAATTTACTATGGGTTAATTTTGTGAATTATATTGAATACTCTATGAAATTAACAAAAAAAATTGAAAAATGATATTGTAATTGATTTTTTGTGATTTGTCTTTATTTACGATTTTGTACAATTCTTCAAGCAAATTTTAGGATTAAACTAACATATTTATTAATTAAAAAAATAAAAAATATTATTTTTATATCCATATATTAAGTTTCCATTGCTATCTTACTATGTTGAATCTGAGTAAAGTGATATTTATACACTTATTGTATGATATCCTGTTGCTCCATCCGGAAATGGATTATTTAATTCAGAACTTTGGACTTCTCCATTTTTGTCTGTAGCTCTAACTATGATCTTATAGTTTTCTACTTTCTCTGGGACGAATCCTGTGGTCCATAATATCCAGGTATACCTAGAAAGAGGTTCTTTAATTTTAGCAGTTTTCCAAGTTATACCTCCATCTGTACTGACTTCTACTTTTGAAATTCCTTTATCACCTCCAAATGCTATACCTGCTATAGGTACTCTCTTATTAGCTGAACTAGAATTATTAGTAAAATTTTCATCTAAATTTCTGAACCTATTTCTTATTGGTGCTTGTCCGGGAATAACTATGGAGGATCCAGTATTATATTCGGCTATATTTGACCAACCATTTCTCTGCCAATACCCCTCGTATACTTTATCTCCTAATTCTATTTCTGTAATCCATTTTGGATTCATCATTCCATATAAGCCTGGCACTATCGCTCTAATAGGAAATCCATGCTTAGAGGTTAATGGAGCTAAGTTCATCTCATATGCTAATATTGTTTCATTCATAAGTCCTTTATTCAATGGGATACCCACATCATAACCATCAGAACATCTAAATACTATGTATTGAACACCAGGAAGAATCTTTGCTTTTTCAAGAATATCTTTGAGCCGTATTCCTTTCCATAATGCAGTACCAATAAGATCACCACCTATCTTATTACTTATACATTCTAAGGTTACAAATTCTTCAATTGCAGGCATAGATTTTATTTCTTCATAACTCAATTTTAATGGAGTACCAACCATTCCTTTAATTAGCAAATTCCAAGAATTTACATCTACCTCAGGAACAATAGGATTTATATCTATTCTATAAAATAGATAAGTAGGTGTTATTTCTGAAGCAAGCAATGGAGCAAGTGTTGGATCTTTAAAGTCAGGTGAAATTGATCGTGATTGTGGCGGCAATAAATTTGAGGTATCAGATTGAATTTGTTGTTGTTCTACTTCTTGTGGTGAAAATAATCGATTTAACCCAAAATATATAACTGGAATAGAAACTACAGATGCAATAATTAAACGAATAAATTCTCTTCTATTGTAATTTACTACTGTATTATTTGCCCTTACTGATGGTTGGTTAGGATCTTGTAATTTATCTTTAGTTTTTGTTTTTCTAGAAAACAATGAAAAAATTAAACTAAAAACTATTTGTGGTACAATAAAAGAAAAAATAATATGTTGAATTGAAATTGGTTGAGATCCGCTCCTAACATGTATCATTATTACCATCATAATAGAAATAATAACCAGAAAACTGTAAGTTAATGCGAAAGAAGATATAAATTTCCATATATAGTTGTTGTTCCATCGAAGCTTGTTATACAATTTAATTAGGAAAATTCCAATTAGACCAAAGATTATTATTGTAACTATTATAGACCCTATGAAGGCAGAATATTTTGCAAGAGGACCTAAGGCATCTATTGCTTGAGATTCAAATTCTCCTGGTGTAAGTGAAAATAATGTTTGTGATGCAAGTTCTGGTAAAAATAATCCCCCAATAAACACTTTAATCATTACTGATACTGCAATAGATACAAGTCCCGCAACAATTCCTAAAGCAAAGGAAAATACGATAGAATTTGATCTCTCTACCACAGAATTTATTAGTTAATAACTGATTTAAGGTTTTTAGATCGAAATTATTAATTATAAAATAAATATTATTATTATTATTATTATTATAACATGGATAAAAGTCTATTTAAAAGTTAAAATTAGTTATGTATTAGTTTTGACGCATATTATATTTAATTTTTTATTTCTCTGTTTTTCCCATATTATCCATCATCTTCATCATATCTGACATCTCTTGTTCATGTGTATTTATATTATCACCGGTTATATTCAATTGCATCAATGCTCCATCAATATTATTCTCTTTGAGATCCATTATAGCTTCCATTAAATGCATTTTTGCATTATCAAGAGATACCCCGAAGGTCATATTTTTTCCGGGCAACATTATACTATCATTTCTATTTATTGAGTCACTATTATTTTGATGAGTTATTGCTGCAATATTATTAGATGAAGAAAATACACTAATAGAGAAAGAATTGATTAAAACAAAAACTAAAACAACAGAGATCATTATATATATATTTTTTATATATGAAATTTTTGTTGTTTTCATCATTAAATACTTTCACAAATATTATTTAAATGTACTATAATTATTTAGTTTTACTGAGTATATAGAACATTAAAATTATCTTTTCTGTCTATCAAATTATTGAATCATAGAAAAAGAAATTAAGGCCATTTAATGTCATGGAATTAAATATCGTATTTATTAAAATAACTATTTTATAGTATCGATGTATATTTGATAATAAAAATAATAATTTTTTTGTTTATATAAATAACATGTTATAAATACAATAATTGTCTTTTATAAATTAAAGAATAATATTATGAGTTTTTGTTTTGAGAATTATTCATGTATAAAAAATCAAACTCCTATTCATCCATTAGAACCGCCTTTTTCAAATTAAGGAAAAATATTTTAGTGCAACCCCTGTATGAAACAGTCAATACTAATCAGAAATCATTGGGACGGATTTTATATAATGCTATCAATTCAACTGTCAATATTCCATTGTATGATTCTTCACACATGGATGGTTTTGCAATTAGGTATGATGACATAGAGAGTGCTTCTAATTTAAAACCCATCATCCTGAAAGTAATCAGCGAGGTTAAACTTGGAAATACAAAATGTGGGCCTTTGGAACGCGGCCAAGCCGCCAGAATTACAACTGGTGGATATTTACCTCCCAACTCAGATACAATTGTTCCTATCGAATATTCACAATTTAATGAAAATGATAGTTCAGTTAAAATTTTCACTAAATTTCCCAAAGGATCATTTATTTCACCTGCAGGAAATGATCTGACTAAAGATAAATTAATATTTAAAAAAGGACACTTACTACGAATTCAAGATATATCTTTGTTAAATAGTATCAGGATTAAAAAATTAAATGTCTATAAAAAACCAAAAGTTGCAATAATTCCAACTGGAAGTGAATTAACTAATGATATTAATGAGGTTGCTTATGGAAAGATTCTCAATACTAATGGTCAAATAATTTCTACACTAATAGAAGCTTCTGGGGGAATACCTGTTGATCTAGGAATAACATCTGACAATGTGAAAATGATTAAGAATAAGATAAATAATGCATTATCTGAAAATGATATTGTTCTTACTATAGGAGGATCGTCAGTTGGACATAAGGATCTCATTGCAGAAACTATCAAGTCTATGGGAAAACCAGGCATTCTTGCTCATGGAATTAAACTTGATCGAGGACGAGTAACTAAAATAGCAGCACTAAAATTTAAACCTATTATTATATTACCTGGTCCCATCCAAGGAGCTATTAATGCTTTCATTGTATTGGCTTTACCATTGGTTAGATCTTTAATTGGATTATCACACAGTAATTATGTTTTTATAAACGCCCAGATTACTGATAACTGGAAAGCTAGAAAGAAATTTCAAAACTTTGTAAAAATATTATATGTCCGTTTATCGTATTCAAAAACTAACAATAGCATTAAGGCAGAACCAATAGCTGGAGAAACCTCAAATATGACTGTTATGACTAGAGCAAACGGTTATGTAATAGTATCTGAAAAAGTTACAAAAATTGACAAGGAAAATAATGTACAAGTAAATTTACTTCCTGGATTTTCTTTTCCATCTAGCAATCCCATCGACTTTTTGTAATTTAT
>DAIPKY010000113.1:0-4661 GCA_036769505.1 Nitrososphaeraceae archaeon | reverse complement strand
AAAAAAATAGAAACAGGTGGAATTAAACCAAATGATATATTGTCTAAAAAACTAGAACGTTATCTAGGAATTCAATTATATGAAAATCTTGTTGAAAATAATAAAAATGAAGATGATTAGTTAATGAATTTTAAAAATGCTCTTCTAATAACGTATCCTATTGAAGAATCTGTTAATGAAGCCTTATCTTTGGCTGAGACAGCAGGTTATGTAGTTAAAAAAATAGTCAAACAGAAACATATTACACAATCAAAATATGGAATTGGTAAAGGAAAAGCGTATGAGATTAAGGATCTGGTAAATGATCTGAACATTGACATAATTCTTTTTGATGAAGTCTTAAAACCTACACAACAATATAATTTAGCATTTTTATGTAAAAGAGATATTATAGATAGAGAACGATTAATATTAGAAATATTCGAACGTCGGGCCAGTACATCAGAATCACGTATACAAATTAAATTGGCTCAATTAAAATATGAAATGGTTAGAATAAAAGAAAAGGTAAAACTTGCAAAAATGGGTGAACAACCAGGATTTTTTGGTTTGGGGAAATACGATGCTGATGTTTATTCATTGGATCTTAAATCACAAATGAGCGTTTTAAAGAAAAAACTAGAGAAAGAAGAAAAAAGGAGAACACTATATAGAAATCAACGTAACAGAATGGGTATTTCAACCATTTCATTGGTTGGTTATACATCATCAGGTAAAACTACACTGTTTAATTCTTTAACAGGAGAATCAAAAGAAGTAGGCAAAGAAATGTTTACTACTCTATCTACATTTACGAGATCCTTATATATAAATTCTAATCAAAAGTTATTATTATCAGACACAGTAGGCTTTGTAAACAAGTTACCAGCTTATATGATAGATGCTTTTAAATCTACTTTACATGAACTTGTTTTTTCTAAATTGATTTTGTTGGTTATAGATGTTAGTCAAACTATCAAAAATATAAGAATAAACTTGAATAGCTGTCTTCATATAATAAATGAATTACAAATTCCATCAACAAAAATATTGTATTTACTAAATAAAGTTGATTTAACTACTGTAAATGATGCCTATGAGAAAGCTAATATGTTAGATTTAAAATATCCAAATAATATCGTTTTACCTATATCAGCAAAAACTGGCTATAACATAAATAAAATATTGGATCTAATAAATATACTCATTTATGGAAACAATTTAGAAATACAAAATAACGGAGAGTTATAAAATGAATATAGCAGTACTTAGAATAGGTCATAGATTAGTCAGAGATGATCGGACAACTACTCATGTAGCCTTAGTTTCTCGATCTTTCGGTTGTAATCTTCTATACATGACTGATGTTAATGATGATATAAAATCTACAATAGATGATGTAAATAATAGGTGGGGCCATGCATCAAATTTTAAAATTGAAATAGTTAAAGGTTGGCGAAATGTAATATTAAATTGGAAGAAAAATGGCGGGATAGTTATACATCTTACAATGTATGGATTAAATGTAGATGATATCATTGGTAAAATTAAGGATAATAGTAATGATATTTTAATAATAGTTGGAGCTGAAAAAGTTCCAAAGGAAATATACACACTTTCTGATTATAATATTGCTGTAGGTAATCAGCCACATTCTGAAATATCTTCATTAGCTATTGTTTTAGATAGAATATTCGAAGGAAAACAACTTAAGTTAAATTTTGAATCAGCCAAACTGAAAATTATTCCTTCACATCGGGAAAAACTCGTAGAGAAAAATTATTTTTGAAACAAAGAATTATAATTTTACTCACCATTATATACCTGTTTAATAAACTATAATATTCATACAATAACTTGCCATCTAATATGAAATCAGTTAATTTTTTAAGTTGTGATTCCATAAAAAATATAAGGTTTTGTATTAACTATTAGTATATTGAAAAAGAATGAAGAATTAATTAACGTTAACCATGAAAAAGGTTCTTTTGTTAAACCTAGAGAAAAATGGGGTTTAGAAAAAGAAACTGATAATTTTGCTAACAAAGTTAAACTCTTCCGCCAAGGAAAGTTGTCAGATGACGATTTTCGAAGATTTAGGCTTCAGCATGGAGCATATGGATCAAGATTAAGACCTGACTATAGTATGATAAGGATTAAAATTCCTAGTGGAGAAATCACTCCTGAACAACTAGAAAAGATAGCCAATTTATCTGAGGCATTTTCTATTGGATCAGCTCATGTTTCAACTAGACAAAATATCCAATTGCACTGGGTACAGTTAGAAGATGTCAGCGAAGTTATGAGAGGATTAGTAGAGGTAGGTTTAACAACTAGAGAGGCTTGTGGTAATACTGTAAGAAATGTAATGTGTAGCCACTTTGCAGGTGTTTGTCCTGACGAATCTTTTGATGCTACTCCTTATTCCACAGCAATTGCAAAGTTCCTCTTACGTAATCCAATGTCTCAGAATTTACCAAGAAAATTTAAAATTAATTTTGGATGCTGTAATAAACACGGTCTGGTAAGGATAGCTGACATTGGTTTAGTACCTGATTTAAAAGATGGAAAAAAAGGATTTAGAATTTATCTTGGCGGAGGATTAGGTGCTGCCTCGTTTATAGGCCATCTTTTAGAAGATTTCACTTTTGAAGAACAACTTTTATCAACTTGTATGGCAACTATTAGACTATTTGATAGGCTAGGAAATAGAGATAATATGGCCAGAAATAGAATGCGCTATTTAGTAAATGAAATTGGTTGGGAGAAATTTCAAAAAATGGTATTGAAGGAACGTAATATTGTAGAAATGACTATTTCTGAATTTACTAAGAACCTTTATCAAGTTCATTTTAATGGTTCATATGTTCCAACAAAAAAGTTAACAAAATTCAATAAACTCCCTATTGTGGAAACAAATATTTCTACTACTAGTAATGGATACGATCGGTGGTTGCATACGAACATAGTTTCACAAAAACAAGAAGACTATTCTACAATATTTATTACACTTGGCGCAGGTGATATAACAGCTAATCAACTAAGATCTCTAGCATCAATAATACGTAAATTCTCATCAGAGTCTAAAGCAAGAAATACTCCACAACAAAATTTTGCAATTAGATATATTTACAACAAAGATTTGCCAGAAGTCTATAAAAAACTTGTGGCTATTGGATTAGCTAATCCTGGAGCCCTTACAATCGCATCCGCAGTAGGCTGTTCAGGTACTACCTCTTGTAATCTGGCTATAACTAATTCACATAGATTAGCTAAAGAGGTTCAAAGAACATTGTTGGAATTAGGTTTTGATGTTGATAACGATCTTCGTAATTCAACTATTAAAATAAGTGGTTGTCCTAATTCTTGTGGACAGCACGAAATTGCAACCATTGGCTTTTTTGGTGGTGCTGCAAGAATAGAAAATTCTATGGCTCCTGTGTATACTATGTTATTTGGTGGTAATGGTTATGAAGATGGAAAATTAGGTAAGGCTATTATGCGGATTCCAGCAAAAAGAGTAATAGAGGTAATTCAAAAAATAGTAGAGCTCTACAAAACTGAAAAATCCTCTTCAGAAACATTAGACATGTGGATAGACCGTATTATAAATAGTAATGGAAGTGGTAACATAAAGAATATAGATGATATAAAAACTCTTCTTACACCAGTAACTCAACTTCCTCCATTTGAAGAAAGTCAAGAATCCTATCAAGATTATGGTAATGATATTAAATTTGTCGCAAAGACTGCTAGAGGCGAATGCGCGGCTTGATTGATTTAAAGAATAAGAAAGCTCAAGGAGAACTTAAGTATGATATTCAAGCTAACTCTAAAAATATGAATGTAAAAAGCTCGATTTTAAAGCAACAAAGTCAGAAGGAAACTAACAATACAAAAACACAATTTAAAGCGAAAGGAACTATTTATAAGCTTCCTATTGTCTGTGATGTAGAAACATTACGTGCATTAATTCGCAAAAAAACAGTAAGAGTTGTGGACGTTCGTAGAATAGAAGATTATAAAAAAGGACATATACCTACTGCAGTATCTTTACCTCTAGCAACTTTACTCTCAAACGATTCTCCTGAACAGATTGTTAAATTGTTAGAAAATCTTGGTATCTATGATGAAATGCCTGTAGTAGTATATGATGATACTTTTGGAGCTTTGGCAGCACGAGTTGCTTGGACATTTCAATATGTTGGTCATGAGAATACTTCACTTTTGGAAACGACTTATACAAATTGGAAAAATTTGGGTCTAGAAATTGAAAATCGCATTAATAAATTTCCAGAAACAACTCATTCTCTTAAATTAAATCAATCTATTTATGCAGATGCTACCTATGTTGAATCTGTACAAAATAATCCTGATAAAGTATTAGTTGATTCTAGAGAACGACTTAATTTTCTATCTGAACATATTCCTAGCGCTAAAAATATTCCATATACAATGTTAGGTAATGATAATCATATTTTGCGATCTGTTGATGAATTAAAACGGTTTGTTGAAAATAGAGGAATTTCTCAAGAATCGGAAGCAATTACTTATTGTGGTAGTGTAGGAACGTTATCTGGTCTTGCATTTTATGCATTAAAATTAGCAGGTATCAAAAATGTAAAATTATATTCTAAATCATTTAAAGACTGGAAATCATTAGGAAAACCAAAAATTGAATT
>DAIPKY010000034.1:0-14505 GCA_036769505.1 Nitrososphaeraceae archaeon | reverse complement strand
TTATTGTTATAAATTATTCAATTAACATTCAATTAATACCAATGATACTAAATTTAAAATAATTATTAACAGCTTTTTATTCGTCTAATATTTTCTTTTTTTTAATTGTTTCCTTTATTAAAAAATAGCGAATCATATTATAATAACGCAAAGGTAAACTTTATCAATTTTCATTCAAGTAAAATAATTGTAAATTGGAGATAAAAACATACAAAAAGCGTGATATAATGGTTTGCTTATAATTTCATCCTATCTCCTGTTCTCATTTTGGCCTATTCCTTAAAATAAAGTAACCCTCCTGCCTTTACTATCTTTGAGATTATGTCAGGAAAGGGTTTAATCTTAAAGACCTCACTCGATGTTGAATTGATGATTGTGTTATTATCAAGGTCAATTTCCAACTCATCCTTATCGGATATTTTTTTAATTAGTGCCGAATCAATCTCTATAGGTAAAAGATAACCTCCATCTACAGCATTTCTATAAAAAATCCTCGCAAAAGAAGGAGAAAGAATTGCTCTAATACCGACTTCATGTAATGCGATGGGTGCATGTTCTCGGCTTGATCCACAACCAAAATTCTTTCCAGTAAGTAAAAAATCTCCAATACATATTTTTTGGGAAAAATTAGGATCTAGTCCTTCCATCGCATGTTTTCCTAACTCTGTATGATCGTGTATTTTTAAATAAGGTCCTGGGATTATTACATCTGTATCAATATTGTCTTTATTATATTTGTGAACTTTTCCCCGAAGTATATTCACAACATTTCATTCCTTGGATCAGTAATTTTTCCCTTTATAGCGGCAGCAGCAACCACTAAGGGCGATGCCAAATAAGTTTGTGATTCAACATGTCCCATTCTTCCGGGGAAATTTCTGTTAGTAGTGCTAATACAAATTTCATCTTTTGCCAGGACGCCCATATGTGCACCACAGCAAGCACCACAGGTTGGAGGACCAACTACGGCTCCTGCTTCCAAAAATATGCTTACCAGTCCTTCCTTAATTGCTTTGAAATAGATTGACTGAGCAGCAGGTAAAACTTCTGTTCTAATTTTAACGTGTTTTCCTTTAAGGATCTTGGCTGCCATTCTTAAATCTTCTAATTTTGCACCTGTACATGACCCGATATATGCTTTATCAATTGATTTACCTTCTAAATCCCCTACAGTACAAACATTTTCTGGGGAAAACGGTTTAGCTATAACAGGATCTAGGTTTTCTATATCATATGTAAATATATCACTATATGAAGCATCGATATCCCCTTTTACTGGGAAAAATTTCCCGTCAGTACGTGTCTTAAGATATTCAAATGTAATTTCATCGGGCTCGATAATCCCATTTTTAGCTCCAGCTTCAGTACTCATATTGGTAAGTGTTAATCTTTCTTCCATAGACAGTTTATCCACAGTCTCCCCAGCAAATTGCATTGTTTTATAATTTGCTCCATCCGTACCGATATCACCTATTATCTTCAATATTATATCTTTAGCCATTATGTATTCAGGTTTATGTCCATTTATTTTGAAAAGAATTGTTTCAGGTACTTTAAACCATATTTTTCCATTCATTAATACATATGCGATATCTGTGTGACCCAATCCGACAGCAAGGGAGCCCAAGGCACCTGTAGTGTTTGTATGAGAGTCGCCACCTACATAAATTTCCCCAGGTAAAACTAATCCTTCTTCATGCGATAGAGTATGACAAATTCCATATTGACCTAAACCATATTTAAAATGTTTTTTTATATTATATTTCTTGGTCCAGTTAGTTAATAATGTAATATTATTTGCCGAAATCCTATCCGAAGCGGGAACAAAATGATCTTCGCTTATCCACACTCGATCCGGGTTCCAAATATGATCCAGAGTTATACCCTTTTTTTCCCATTCTGAAAAAACCTTGATTACACCTGGGCCAGAAACATCATGAACCATAACTTTATCAATATTTGCTATGACCACATCGTTTGGTGTAACTGTATTTTTATTGGATGCTCTAGCTAAAATTTTTTCAGTAATAGTCATTCCCATTTCGTTATTACTAAATAAAGTTATCCACTCGCGAATAAAAACTTTCTACAAAACTAATAATGCTCTACAGTATTAAATAATCATATTGATATACGTAAAACCTATTAAAATTAAAACTCAAAGAAAAAAATTTAATCTGTTTGATACCATTACATCTTCAAAGTGTAAGTTTAAAGATGGTGATATTCTGGTATTATCAAGTAAATTCGTTTCTATGAGCGAGGGATCAATATTAGATCTTCGAAAAATTAGACCTAGCTCTAAAGCCAAAAAGCTTGCAAAAGCTTATGAAATGGAACCAACCTTTGTAGAAGTGGTAATTAGAGAATCTGATGTTATTTTTGGAGGGTTACCTGGATTCTTATTAACAATAAAGAACGGGATTTTAGCGCCGAATGCGGGAATTGATAAATCTAATATACCTTTACATAAAATTATATGTCTTCCATTAGATCCAATACTCTCTGCGGAAAATCTACGAATGGAGTTCTTCGCACGCGCAGGAATAAAAGTTGGAATTGTTATTTCAGATAGTAGGTTAATGCCTACACGGATTGGCACTACGGGTGTAGCAATAGGGTGTTCCGGATTAGAACCAGTTGAAGATCAAAGGGGAAAAAAAGATCTTTTTGGACATATTATGAAATATACACTTAAGGCAACAGCAGATTCTTTAGCAACAATGGGTACATTTGTTATGGGTGAAAGTAATGAGTCAGTTCCTCTTGTTGTGATACGAGGTTCAAATCTCTCATTTACTGATAGAAAGCTGTCTTGGCAAGACTTTGCTATTGATTATCAAACAGATCTTTATTTTCGTGGTATACAAAATTTTAATCCCATTAAATAATTTTAATTTCATAGCATTTTAATATAGCACTACATCAAAATTTTCAATAACCAAATGGCTGAATTCCTCACAAGATATCCAAAAAAAATGAGCTTTTTAAAAGGATTACAGGAATCTATTAAGTCTGAAGATATACAGTTTGATCATCTTAGTCTATTAGTTAAAATAAAAAAAGATGAAATTATTAGAACTCTTATCTTGGAGGGATTTTCCAAAGTGAAGTTTGAAAATAAAAAACCAGGACAAATAGGTAATGGCTTCTCAAAAAAATTAAAGAAACCTTGGGAAATACATGTGCGCCTATTAGATATGCAACAGGGCTTAATTGCAATTCAAGGGGAAGTAGAAATTTCCCGACGATATATTCAGCATATTCGATCCGTCCGCGCACCTGTAATATATGAAATTGAATCTATCTTAAAGAAACACAGGATCGAATATAAAATCTGGAATGACAAAGTAAGGGATTATATAACGAATATCATTGATAATCACCAAATAATTCTGAATTCACCAAAATTACCTGCAATGCCTTGGTTATTAATGATCATCTTTGGCTCCATGATTGGTTCGTTACATGGACTAAAACTCTTTGGTATTTTTTAAATAAAGAAATTCTTTTATGATCTTTGTTAATATTTATAACTAAACAATGGGAATTCCAGAGAAAATCAAAGAAATAGAAGAAGAAATTCATAAAACCCAAATCAACAAAGCCACAGAATTTCACATTGGAATTTTAAAAGCAAAGATTGCTAAACTTAAACGAGAACTCGAAGAAAATAGGCATGGAAAAACTGTCTCAAGCGGAAAAGGTAGTTCTGGATATGACGTTAGAAAAGAAGGAGATGCTACTGTAGTTTTGATTGGATTTCCAAGTGTCGGAAAATCTACTCTTTTAAACTGTTTAACTAATGCTAATTCAAAGATTGCATCCTATCATTTTACAACCCTAACAGCTATTCCGGGTATGATGGAGTACAGAGGAGCAAAAATACAGGTCATCGACTTACCTGGAATAATTAAAGGTGCAGCTTCTGGAAAAGGAATGGGTAAAAAAGTTCTCTCTGTTGCTAGAAATGCAGATTTGGTATTAATTGTTGTTGATGTCTTCCAACCAAGACATTTTTCTATCTTAGTAAAAGAATTATCCGAAATAGGCATAAAAGTAAATAAAAAGCCACCAAATGTTCATATACATAAAACGGAAAAAGGAGGAATTTCAGTGAGTATAGACCAAGATTCACAAATTTCCGAATCAATGGTCAGAGAGATGAGTAGAATTTATGGAATACATAATGGTAGAATTACAATAAGGGATTCTAACTTGACTCCCGATGATTTAATCGATGCGTTAGCAGGAAATAGAGTGTATCCTCATTGTATAATAGTTTTAAATAAAATAGATCTAATAGATACAACTACATTAAATGGTATGATACCGTTTCTGGGCGAAGACGTTGAACCAGTAGCTGCAAACTCTAATTTGAATATCGAAATGCTTAAGGAATCTATCTTTAACAAATTGGAATTCATGAGAATATACATGAGACCGAAAGGTAAAGAAACTGATTATGCAGAGCCTTTAATTGTAAGAAAAGGAACCAAGGTCAAAGATATTTGTACTAAATTACATAGAAATATGCTGCGTGACTTTAGATTTGCATTGGTTTCTGGAAAAAGTGCAAAATTTGAAGGACAAAAAGTAGGGCTGGACCATGAATTGTTTGATCAAGATGTTTTAACAATAATTAAAAAGATAAACGCTATATGAATATCTCTAGATAGGATCCTTCCCATCCCCTTTACCTTCTTTCTCTTCATTCTTTTTCCTCATATTTGTGTAAATAAGAACACCAATTATTCCTACTATTATTATATAATTTACAGGTGGATTGAGATATTTCAAAACCAATCCAACCTTGGGAACGGTGTATGCTACTGAACCAATGTAATCTTTTTCGAGAATGGGAAAGTCGGTGCCTGGTATTATACCATCATTTGCATCACCCTTTGTTACTATAACTTTTTCTCCAAATCTATCAGTTATCTCTATAATTCTATGAACAATAACTCTGTCACCGCCTTGCGGTCTATTAAAAACAATAATATCGCCAACCTTTAAGCTATTAAAGGTATTTCCATCTTTTACTATTAAAATATCACCTACGTTCAAAACAGGAATCATACTTCCACTGGAGACTACATAAAAAGGATTATCTACATTGAATACAACTTTGACAGCAAACCATATCAAAACTACTCCAATAACTATTATTGCGATATCTTTTATAATGCTATACTTTTTATCCTTATTTTCAAGCAATTCTAATTAATTTTCAATTTATTTGTTACATAAACTTTTAGATTAAATGTTATATATGGCAGCTCAGTCAAATGCCTTTATTACATGTGGTTTCAATATTAACTCTGATTCTTCATAGCTGCCTAAGTAATAAACCTGAATCTTATTAATTAATATGATAGTCTATTGCTTTTTTTGCAACTAAATCTGCAGCTGTATTTTTTTCTCTTGGAATATATTTGTAAGAAATTTCTTTAAATTTTTTTTCTAAATTATTAATTTCTCTGAAAAGAATTTTCAATTCTTTTTTTCTAATTCTTTCTTTGGATTTTCTTTGTTGGATTATTGTCATACTGTCTGTGTAGATCTTAATATCCTTATCAATTAACAATGCAAATTGCAGTGCTCTTTTCAAGGCCAGATATTCAGATAATAGATTTGTATGAACTCCTATAAATTCGCCATAATTTAATATTAAGAAATTATTTCGGAACATTATTATACCTATACCAGACGGCCCAGGATTGCCTTTAGATGACCCGTCGATATGGACAATAAGCAAGAGAAAAGATATAGCATAGGAACTAATTTATTATTTTTCATTTCTCTTTTGGCTGTTTGACTAATGTTACGTGAAATATATTTACAATACTTAATTATTTCATTGAATAAATTTATTGTGACAACAAATTTAATGCTACTTTCAATAAATTTTTTCTTGAGCAATAAATGACAGAAAAGTGAAATAACATTTGAAATCTTAATAATGAATGATGTGATATACACTAGGTCTATTGAGGTATTTAATTTCATATTAACGTCCATTGAAGAAAAAACATTACATGGAAAACTGAAGGTACAAAGGAAATTGTGCCTTATTTTTAAGGTTTGACCATTATTAGATTATAAACTTAGTAGAAGGTAGAAAGACTCTAATATTGAATTTCTACGAATGTATTTTACAATGCCCAAACGCCGGTTCAAGCCGACAAAACCTGCAAAAAAAATAGGAAAAAAACAGTTACTATTACCACCAGTTATGATAGGTGTTGCAACTTTTGCAGGTATAATAATAATGCAATTATCGCCTCCTCCCGAAGTTTTGGGCATTTGCTTGAAGGCTCATAATATTGAAACTTTTAGCATTTATCCAGTAGTGCAGATTTTTGAAGATGGTATGCAAAAATTTCTTCCTAAGGATGTGGGGAAGGAAATAAAAGATGGAAAAGAATGCATTCATATCATTCATACAGATGAAGTAGGTGACAAAATACATATTGAGTATATTCGACCTATTCGACTCACGATAGAAGATTTTATGCAACTTTATTCAACTGATAATAAAACAATAACTGTAATTAATAACCAAACAGGATCATTAAATAAAGAAATACTCACGTTAGATAATTACGATATCCAATATTCTTATTACTCGGAAAATAATGAATTTACAAAGATTTCCAATTCGACATTGATGCCACCTTTTACTAAAGATATGGTGGTAAAAATTGAGTTAATATCCAAAATGCAAAAATAAGAATGGGCTTACGATCCACATAATATATAAATAGAAACGTTCAAGTCAGAATTTGATTCTTTTTGGCACAAAAAAAAGCCGTTGTTATAAAGGGAGATGGTACCGGCCCCGAGCTGGTAAAATCTATGATTGATGTTTTGAAATCGTGTAACAGTAGTATAGAACTTATACCTGTGGAAGCTGGATCAGAATCTTGGGAAAAAAATAAAACAAATTCTTATATCACGGATGAAGTTTGGAAATTATTATCCGAAAGTGATGCGTGTTTTAAAGGACCTACTACCACTGTTCCCGATCCAACTGCCCCTAGGAGTGTAGCTGTTAGCATTAGACAGAAATTTGAACTTTATGCTAATATTCGACCAATAAAAACATATACAACTTCACACTTAAATCTAAATTTCGTTTGTGTGAGAGAGGCAACCGAAGGTTTGTATGCGGGAATAGAATTTAAAACCAGCGATGATTCTGCTGTGGCCATTAGAAAAATTACTAGAAAAGGGTGTGAACGGGTAGTTAAAAAAGCATTTGAATTATGTACTGAATTAGATTTTAAGAAAATATTTGTTATTACTAAAAGAAATATTCTAAAAGAAACGGACGGAATATTTGTATCTGCAGTAGACAAAATTAAAAAAGATTTTCATAGTATAGGAATAGAAGAATATTATATAGATAATGTTACTCAACAATTAGTCAAAAATCCTCAGAGATTCAATGATAGTATTCTATTAAGCACTAACTTATTTATGGACATAATATCTGAATGTGCTTCAGGGCATGTCGGATCAATTGGTAATGTTTATTCTGGAAATTATGGAGACAAATATGCAATGTTTGAGCCTGCTCATGGCAGTGCTCCAAAATACGCAGGTCAGGATAAAGTAAATCCCGTAGCTACGATTTGCTCAGCTGCTTGGATGGAGGAATATTTAGGTGAAAGAGAGATATCCAGAGCTATTTTTAAGGCTACTGAAGATGTGATAAATGAGAATAAATTTGTTACTTATGATTTAGGTGGAAATGCGTCACTATCCCAAATGGCAAAAGAAATTTCTCAAAGAGCATCAAGATTATTAAAAAAATGATTATATATCAATAAATACCTAGGGTAGATTTATGGTGCTTAATTCATAAACATAAAGAGTTTCATAAAATATTTTCTTCTTATTAATTATTTTTCTATTGATTTTTTCTTCAAAAATAAATCTCTCTAACTTTGAAATATCAGATAAAGATGAAACAATTAAAATAATATGTCCATATTTCCCTAAGTTTGATATTGAAGAATAAATAAAATCAATAGTTTTTTCTATTCCAGTTATTCCTCCGTGAATAGTTTTATCATAAAAGTGGTCATTTGGTAAATATGGGGGATTGCTTACAATTAAATCAAACTTACTAACTATTGCCGTTGTAGCGTCACAACATATAAAAGTTATTTCCGAAGTATTTTGTTGTTTACAGTATAATAGAGAATTATAGTCTATATCAGTACTTACTACATTTTTAAAATTTTTTAAGAGAAATTTAGAAATGATTCCTGTTCCTGTTCCTATTTCAAGTGCTGACTCTCCAGAATAGTCTTTAAGTGAATCTATTAATAAAAAACTATCCACATCAGGAAGGTACATTTTCAGTTATTTCAAATCTTGCTCAAATGAGTTTAGTAAGATCTATTATTTTTTCAGGTGTCATTTCTTTTACTCTTAAATCTATTTCATTAAAATTAGTCTTAAGTTTCTTATTCAATTTACTTATTTTTTTATTTTTAAATGAAAAAATAAAAAAGATTTTAGAAATTGTATCCTTAGACAGTATATTATTTTTTGATGTCAATCTTATTACCTCGGAATCCACAGTTGGTGGAGGGTAAAAGGATTTTTTATCTACTTTGAAGAATGGTTGAATATCAAAACAATATTGTATTATAGCAGATAGTGCTCTATAATTTTTTTCGCAGTATTTTGACTGAATTTTTTGGCTAAATTCCTCTTGAACCATTATAGTAGCACGAGGAACTTTTTTTGTGGCTAACCATAAAAATATGTCTCTACTTTTAGAATATGGGATATTAGAAATAAAAACGTCAAAGTTCAAAGGCTTCATATATTTTAAAAGATCTGCATTTATAATTTTTAGATTGTTAAATTTTGATTGTAAAATTTTAGTTTCATTGTATAAGTTGTTATCTACTTCAAAGGAGCTTACAAATCTGGCATTCTTACATAAATATGGTATAAGTACCCCTTCTCCTGTACCCATTTCACAAACGTCTTCAAAAGGTTTTATATCTGATATATCTATTATTTTTTCAGCTACTCTTAAATCAATAAGAAAATTTTGTCCGTAATACTTCCTCCAATTCATTTTCTTACAAAGAGGTTCATTCTTGTTTCTCCAGAAATTTCCTCGACTATTCTTTTTGTAATTAACTTTTGTAAATCTTTCACACCTACACGATTCTGTATTTCATTAAAGCTTTCAAATTTTTTTTTCTCTCGTTCAGTTATAATACTTTTCATATATATTTTACCTATTCCAGGAATTAATTCTAATCCATGGACACGAGGTGTAATAGGTTGAGCATTATTGAAATAGTCCACAAACCTTTTTTCTTTAATCGTAACTATTTTCTCTATTGCGACTGGAATTTCATTTTTTGCAGATACTGAAAGGTCATTATAATTTAACCTGCCTAAAACACTAATTATTTTATTTCTACCTTCCCTACCAATATAGGCACGTTCTCCAATCTCAAAATTTTGAGATGGATCTCCAAGTAACTCTAGTAATGTTAACCGTTCTTCTCCAATTGCCTGTATGATTATTCCTTCTCGCTTTTTTACGGTTGAGGACTTTCCTCTTATTGTGAATTCTATAATGTGAGCATACTCTTCATATCTGCGAGGAAGGTGAAAGCTACCGAATGCATTTCCTTTATTATCTTGATAATGATCCGGCAGCGACATGAATATTTCCTTTAGAATGCTCTAAGTAGCTTTAGCTTTATTTATAATATCCAAAATTTTATTCAATGTATCTGTTAAGATCAATTTTTTCCATCCAAATGTAAAAGCCCGTAATTCTTCAATAGAATGGGGCATAGCATTTGCTATTTCTACTGCTTCATCTTCCTTTAAATCACAAGATGAAACAAGTTCATTTATGATGGTCCTCGAAACCTGTGAAGAAGATTTAGCAAATTTTGAAACATAATCATAGGTCCACCTCTGAATTTGATCCATTTCTTCTATCTCTACTTTATCTAAAACCTCTTTTACCTCTGAAAGAGATATAACTTCTTTTTTTAATGTTTCCATACAAATCGCCCCTAATTAGGTTAAAGGTTTTAAATGGTTTCTTTTCGTCTGCAAAACTTTTTCTTTATTGCCTAAAGGAACAGATACTTTAATAATTCGTTTTCCAATTTCCTTAATTATTCCTATTTTCCCTTGATATCTTCGATGAGGCATTGTATTATGTTCACTAGGATCAATATTAACAATTACTTTATCACCTATTTTGTAATCTATTAATAAATATGAAATACCTCTAAGTATATTACTTTTAGTTAATATGGATCGTGATTTTCTCTTACTTCCATGTGATCTTGGCATAGTTTATCTGAAATATCTCCTTAATTTAACATTAACTGAAAGCTAGACAGGATCGGTTACTCCTTCTTCTCCTAATGAAAATAATGCTTCAATTTCAGGATGATAAGGACTATCGACAATTCGAGCAATTCTATTTTTGCCAGCTTTTTTCAAATATATTCTATATGTACTTGAATGTGCAATAATATTGCCTCCTGTTGGCCTAAAAGGGTCACCAAATAATGTATCAGGAACCGATTGGATCTGGTTTGTTAAAATAACCGCTATTTTGTAAGTTTCAGAAATTCTGATTAACATATGCATTAATTTATTTATTTTTTGTTGCCTTTCAGATAGGGTTCCTCTTCCCAAATATTCTGCTCGATAATGAGAAATTGCTGAATCTAAAACTAATAATTTTATATTGTTGGTTTCAATAATTTTTCCTATTTCATGAATGATTAATTCTTGATGTGCACTGTTAAATGCTTTTGCAACTACTATATTTTCTAACACTCTTACATAATCTATATTTCTTGCTTTAGAGATTGATACTATCCTTTCTGGTCTAAAGGTATTTTCAGTGTCCACATAAATTACTCCTCCCTCCAGTCCACCATCTGTTCTTTTTTGTTGCACCATTACTGAAGAAGTATGGCAAATCTGAGTTTTTCCTGACCCAAATTCCCCATATATCTCAGTTATTGCATTAATTTCAAATCCTCCTCCTAACAAGTCATCAAATTGTTTTGAGCCTGTAGAAATCCTGTCTATATTCTTTCTTTTATTATAAAGTTCAGTTGCAGAAACAAAAGTTTTTTCAATAATATCTACTTCTTCTAGTTTTATTCTAGCTTTGTTACACAAATCATTTGATCTTTCAATAGTCATTCCTGTAACTTCCGCAACATCATGTGGCCCTCTAATTATTAATTCCTTTAATGAATTAATTCCAGCTTCAATAAGATGAATTTTGGTTGCAGGACCAATATCATCTAGAATATCAAGTTCTAATTTTTTATATTTATTATCTTTATTTATCAATTAAGATCATTTAGAATATATAGTGATTATTGAATTAAATATTTTTTTGTTTATTACAATTTTTTTTTCCATAATTTCTTCATTAAGTTGAAATAACTTAAATAAAGTAATCAATATTGTTTCAACAGCAGTGAAATTATAATTGATTGTTGATCTAAATCTCGCTGGAAAAAATGTAATTGTGATAGGGGGTGGAGTAGAAGGAGTAAGAAAAGTCAAAGGGTTATTAGGTCAAAATTGTAAAATCACTGTAATTAGTGAAAGATTGAATTCCTATCTCGAAGAATTAGAACAACAAAAGAAGATTGAGATAGTTAAAATGAAAATTAAGAATGCTAATATATTAGATAATTATAAGAATATTTTTTTGGTGCTTGCTGCTACCGATAATAAGGAACTTAACAGAAAAATTGTAGAAAAAGGGCGTTCTATGATGTCATTTGTTTATGCTGCAGATGACCCACCTGTAAGCGACTTTTCATATGCTTCTATAATCAATATTGAGGAGGGAATAATGCAAGTAGCGATTTCTACTTTTGGAAAAAGTCCAATAATGGCTAGAAGATTGAGAATAAAAGCAGAACGTATTTTAAGAAGAACAATAAAGCAATCAGATATAGAAAATACCAAACTACAGGAGTTTGCGAGAATGGCTGCACGACCCAAAATTAAAACTGTTATAGAACGTAAAAAATTTCTTTACTCAATAATCAAGGATAAAACGATTCAAAATTTAATAAATGAGAACAAAATAGATGAAGCAAAGGTTGCTACCATTGAACGGTTAAACCATTGGAGTGATTCAAAAAAATGACACTCGTTAACAAATCATTTGACTTATTAAATTTTAGGATAACTTATAAAGAAGCTCCTATCCATTTGCTTGAAAAATTTGCTTTTAAAGATGTTAATAGTGCTCATGAAACGTTTCTTGAACATTTACAAATGAAAGAATGTCTAATTTTACAAACTTGTAATCGTGTAGAAATTTTTGCTGTAATAGAGGAAGAACTAAATTTACAGAAAATTATTAGTTATTGGGCTGATCATTCTAAGTTATCAATAGAAGAATTTTCAAAAATAGTAGAGATTGTAAGAGGTGAGGAAGTAATTAGACATCTTCTAAACCTAGTTGCAGGTCTAGATTCTTTGGTAATTGGTGAAGATCAAATTCTAGGACAGGTAAAAAGATCATATGAATTTTCTAGGTCTAATAACTACCTTGGATCTTTTCTTTCGATCATTTTTGAAAAATCTTTACGAGTAGGTAGTAAAGTGCGATCACTGACAGGAATCAATAAAGGACGTGTATCAGTTGGTTCAGTAGCAGCTAGCCTAGCGGAAGAAACAATTGGAATACTAAATGATAAGAAAATACTACTTATCGGCTCTGGAGAAGGCGCCAGTCTTATAGCTAAAGCATTAAAACAAAGAAATGTTTCTTTTATGAATACTAGCAGAACATTCGAGAGAGCTAAGTCATTTGCAGAATCCCTTTCAGGTATACCAATAATGTTTGAAGATGCCTTGATCTCTTTATATTCTATGGATATTATTTTCGTAAGTACCACAGCCCCCTATTACTTACTTACCTATGATAGAATAAAGAAAACAATGGAAACAAAAAATACACCGTTATTAATTTTTGATCTATCTAATCCTAGAACAGTAGAAGATAATATTTCTAACCTTGAGAATGTATTTCTATTTAATCTAGATCAAATTGGAGGTATTGTGCAAAGAAATCTTCAATGGAGAAAAGAGGAAATTCATTCTGCAAATAATATAATTGAAGAAGAAATGAAAAATATGAATTTGTTATTAAAAAGAAGAAAAGCGGATCCAGTAGTGGTTTCCGTCTTTCGTAACGTCGATAAAATTAGGAAAAGAGAACTTGATAAAGCCCTTTCTATACTTGGACCAAAGATCGGACCTCAAGAAGGTAAGATTATTGAGCAATTTTCTCACGCACTTTTAGAAGGAATAATATCTACTCCTATGAATAACCTTCGTCGCCAGCTACAAAATGATATAGACGATGAGCAGGAACTCATGCGTCTGGCTGCTAAACTTTTTAATTATGAAAATGAAGCAAATATCCAATAACAATTATCAGGCTAACGGATCATATTTTCCGAATGTTCGACTAAGGCGTCTTAGAAAAAGTAAAGCACTTCGAGACCTTTTACAAGAAACACGTATATCCTCAGATGATTTGATTTTTCCATTATTTGTTGAAGAAGGATTAAAGAATGCAAGAAATATAGCTTCCATGCCTGACCTAGAACGAACTCCGCCTTCCAAAATTGTGGATGTAGTTTCCGAAATTTTAGATTTAGGGATCAAAGGTATTATCGTTTTTGGGATTCCGGAGAAAAAAGACAATATCGCACAGTCAGCCTATAATGAAAAAGGAGTAGTCCAAAAAGCTATCAAAACAATAAAGAAAAATTTTGGGGATAAAATTGTAGTGATATCAGATGTATGCATATGTCAGTATACAGCTTCAGGTCATTGTGGAATAGTTAAAGAAAATAGGGTTGATAATGATTCCTCTATAAAAATTCTATCTAAAATTGCTGAAAGTCATGCTAAATGTGGTGCAGATATTGTTGCTCCATCCGCTATGATGGACGGCCAAGTTATTGCAATTAGAGAACAGCTAGATGAGGCTGGTCTACGTGATACCTCCATTATGGCTTATTCAGCAAAAATGGCTTCACCATTATACACTCCATTCCGCGACCTCGCTGATTCTACCCCTACATTTGGAGATAGAAAAACGTATCAAATGCCATTCACTAATACACTGGAATCTTTAAGAGAACTTGAATTAGATATCAAAGAAGGCGCAGATATGATCATGATAAAACCAGCTCTTCCCTATTTGGATTTAATCTGTAAAGCAAGAGAGATTTTTAAACTTCCATTATGTGCTTACAGTGTTTCAGGAGAATATGCTTTGATAAAAGCTGCAGCTGAAAAAGGATGGATAAATGAAACAGACGTCATGATAGAATTTCTTTCCGCAATCAAAAGAGCAGGATCTGATCTTATAATAACCTACTTTGCCAAAAAAATGGCAAAGGTGTTATTAGAAAAATAAGATTCTTATAAATAGATTGTAAT
>DAIPKY010000348.1:0-1555 GCA_036769505.1 Nitrososphaeraceae archaeon | reverse complement strand
CACGGGGATGCATATACTTTGAACCAAACATGGATAATTCTAACGCTTCTGAAAAAGAAATCTCTTCAAGAACTAGAGCGTTTTTAACAATTTTTCTGTCAGCGGTCATCAATCCATTCACATCTCCCCATAGCCATACTTCATTGGCATTTATACTAGCAGCGATTATAGTGGCTGAGTAGTCAGAACCACCTCTTCCAATCGTAGTTGTATTACCATTTTGATCGAAACCTATGAAACCGGTGATCACTGGAATTATCTTTTCCTTTAACAATGGCTCAATTTTGTGATGGACTCTAAGTTTAGTTGTATTCATTAATGGTTTTGCCTCACCAAAGTTAGAGTCTGTTAATATTCCTACTTCCTTTCCATTGAAAAATACAGAATTTATGCCGATAGATTTTAACGCAAAAGAAACTATAGGAGTTGATAATCGTTCTCCAAAAGAAAAAAGATAATCCCTCGATTTTGGAGTTACATCTTTTAAAATAGAAATGCCGAGTAGAACATCTCGGAATTCATTTAACACATCCTTAAGTAAATGTAATAATTTCTCTTTATCTTTTTTATCCTGTATGACTTTCTCAACTAAATTGATATGAACATTTTCAATATTTTTAAGAAACAAATTTAGCGAATTTCTATTAATTTGTTTAATTTCATCACATAATGTTGATATTTTATCTGTAATTCCATATAGAGCGGAAACTACAACTACAATTTCAAAGTCTAAATAATAATATGATTTTATTATATTTATTACATTGAGAAGTTTTTTTTCGTTATCTAATAATGCTCCTCCGAATTTCATAACAATTCGCATATATTTGATGAGTTGTCTGTTTTCCTAGATTAATGCTTCGTTAATAGCGGTGAAAATCTAAGAGAAATAAAATTATTATTATTATTAATCTTGGATACGTGGAGCTAAGTAAAAGTGAATTCTTCCCAGATTGGCCACAGTAAATTCTAACCTTAGAGGCATTTTACTAGAATATTCAGCAATTACAGACCCTCCCACTGCACTTATTGCCTTCGTGATCTTACTTAAATAATCAATACTATATGTTCCTAGACTGTCTTCGTTTGATGTTAATTCCTCCAAACCTTCGCTTTTTGGTTCTAATAATATATCAGCTTCCCCTGAATCACCTCTCCCCAAAAATCTTATATTTTGCGATTTGCAATCAATAGTAATATATTCTGAAAGTACTTGAATATCGGATAATATTTTATCAAATGCAGAAGCTGTTAAGATTATTTTTGAATTGAAATTTAACTTAGGAAGAGGAGTTGAACTAGAAGAGCTTTCTATTAATCTCATTTTGTATTCTTTTTTATATCCATTTTGTATTTTCAGAATCAACATACTTTCTTTGTTGATAGATAATTCTATTGAATCTTTTTTTTCAGATCTCTTAATTAATTTTGAAAATTCATCTATTCTTACACCGAACTTAACCAAAGAATCACATTCATATTTTTCAAATGAAGCATGAGGCCAAAAAATATCAATTAATGCTACATGTGAAGGATCCATTCCTCTAAAGGATAT
>DAIPKY010000347.1:0-1557 GCA_036769505.1 Nitrososphaeraceae archaeon | reverse complement strand
TAACGATGTTTCAAAAATTCATGTCGGGGATGAATATTTTGTGTGTGGATACGTCCTTAAAAAGGAGAAGAATAATTTAACTCAAATAAAAAGTAATAACGTAAATTTTAGTAGTAATGATCAACCAATGCTATATGACTGTAATGAAGGTGTTATTGCATCTAACGATAAAGGTTCCCCAAAAATATTTTCAACACTTACTAATTTTGAAGAAACTTCATCTGTTTATCAAGCTAGTAGTGTAAAGTCATCACCAGATAGTAAAGATGTACAAATAACTCTTTTGAACCCAGTTGGTGCTAAAAATATAAAGAACTTGGATTACGTCAAGTTTACAGCAATGGTAAAAGGTGAATATCAAATAAAAAAAATAAATGTTAAAGAAGAATTAAAAAAGTCAAAGGACAAGTCTATGCTTAATATTCCATTCACTTTTAATTCAAATACAGAAATTGGACCCATTCAGATAGGTGATTTCTTCTTTGGATGCCTTACTGCAGAAGGATATTCTTCGTCTGAAAATTCAGAATGTGAGCCTCGAGTTATAAAACATTTTGACAAGTCAAATAAGGTACCGGTTGCACACTAATAATTAAACATAAAAATTATTCCTTCTTATTAACAATAATCAATCAATTTATTTTATTTTTAAACTATATCTCTTGGTTCTACTTCTCTACTTTAATTTAGAATACTAATAGATTAAAATCAATAATTATAATTAAAAGAAAAGAGAAGTTCTTGTAATGGAAAATACTTGATATTGGATAATGTAGGATAAAAAATATCCATATCATGATCTGAAATATTTTACACAAATCTTAAAAAAGGGTGGAAGAGTTTTTCCTAATTGGTGTTTCATAGATATTATATTGTTTCAATTGCTCTTTTTTTAACTTTAGTAATAGGTATATCTTGTCTATTCGCTTTAAATTCTGTCTTTTCTCAGGATGAAAATGATGATGATGGTTTCTTTGTAGTACCTGAAGATGAATTTTATGATCCTGAAAATTATGCCCTAGACAAGTCTGTATTATCACCATCACCGTCAGAATCTGAGAACTTGAGTAAGCATACCATGAATAAGAAAAATACTGAACAATTTATAGATTCAAAAAATTATTCTGGCTTTAAGTTTGCAGTTGTTGGTGATTGGGGTTGCACTAAAGATACTGCAAAAACGGTGGATTTAATTCAAAGACAAAATCCTGATCTTGTATTTAGTCTTGGGGATACATCATATGGTCCTGACATAAAATGTTGGAAAGATATAGTTAAGCCCATCTCCGATAAAATAAAAGCCGTAATTGGTAATCATGATGTTATGTCACCCAATCTTTTGGAAGAACATCTTAAAGCATTTGGATTAGATAAACCATATTATTCATTTGATTACAATAATATTCATTTTTTGATGATGGATTCTGAATCTTCGTATCTTCCTGGTGCAGACCCTACTTTCGCAGGTATAGAAGATTCTGAACAGTATAAGTTTGTTGAGAATGATTTATCTCAAGCCTCAAAGAATCCCTATGTAAAGTGGATTATTGTAATGAG
>DAIPKY010000112.1:0-4723 GCA_036769505.1 Nitrososphaeraceae archaeon | reverse complement strand
GAAAGAACAATTATAATGAAATCTAAAATATTCCACCCATTCTTAAAATAATTGTATGAATGTGGATAAAGGGCAATCATTTTTAATATTGCTTCAATAATAAAACTAGATAAGACAAATACATTAATGTACTCAAATAAGGAAATATAATTTTTAAATTCTGGAAAAGTTTAAAATGCCAATACTATGGCTTGTAGTAGTATAACAACCGTTATGATATGATTGAATATTTAATGATTAACTAAGTTGTTTATTATAAGAATCTTATTTTTCATTTTTAATAGTCTCAATCCCCTTTTGTTTTATAATTATTCGATAGCATAGTTTTGCTATTGAATGATAAATGAATATAATAATTAAGTAAAATAGAACTACCATTTATAAACTTTAGAAATTAATTATATAATAGACATAATACATAATAGAAATTCTCTATCATACATATAGTCTAAGAGAAAGATAACTCTTAGAATTACAAGATATAACTGATTTATAATATAGATGAATGAGATAAAAAAGTTAAGAATGTTGGAGGGATAAAAATAGCCCTTATGATAAAATTATTAATGAAAGACTTATTACCACTTCACACAAGTCAATTTGAATAATCTGTTCTTGATCCTTCTGGATAAAAAGAATAATATAATTCATCAAATCTTATTTTTACTAATTCCATAGCATTTCGAAAATTATATACTTCATCAATTAGAAACTGTTTATTAGTGGAAACAGAGTCAAAGGTAATTTCTTTATATAGAAATATTTTCGGAAACGGAGTTTCTATATTTACATGTAAGGGAAAAATTAACTTTCTTAAATCCATAAAGATTTGTTCACGATCTCTTTTTTTCATAGATTGTATTGATTTTGCATCTTCTTCAGTAAGTGAAATATTTGTACTAATTACAAATACATCCTTTAATAAGTTAGTAAAAGTGATACGAAAAGGATAACGATATCCTATTCCTGTAGATACAATTAATTCAAATTGTATTTTTGATTCAGGATTTTTATTTATCTCCTTTTTTTCTATTATAAAATTAATATTAGATAACCACTGAATTATATTGTTAAAAGCAACTTCTTTTACATTGATTTCGTTATTCATTTTTAACTATAAAATTGATGAATATACTTGTTTTTATTGTTGATCACTTACTAAATGAAAAAAATAAATATATGGTTTAATGAACAACAACATTATTAATAGATAATTATAAAAGATATTAAATTTAATAAACTATCTGGTTCCTATTGTATAATTCATAATGAATATTCTGTGTTCCTCTTCAATTTTGGATTATTAGTATTTATTTAAATATAATAAAAATGAAAATTATCAAATAAGAAAAAATAATTTTTTATTAATCCAAATTTAAAATATTGGTCATTGTGAAAAGACTATAGGAGTTGTTTGATTGGTATTGGTATCGTTAGATGGAGGTATAGGTTGTACTGGATCTTGTGATGGATCTACTTGAGCGTTAGTGAAATTAAATGCTTCTATCGGTGTGATCATAGATAAAGTAGTAGTAAAGACTAGGGCTATTAATATTGAAGAATAAATTAAATTTCTATTCATTATACATATTGATACAATATAGTATAAATAAAATTTTTTGTAAATATATATTTGAAGTTGATAATATATTTTTTACTTACGTAAAGTCTCTGTAGTAGCAGATTTAATAAAAAAATATTGTTCAAAGTTAAATATCTATTTTACTTTAATATTTGTATATGGGCTCAGTAATTGATCCTTATGAAAGAAAAGATGATAATAATTTCAATAAAGCGTTAGTTTGTGCAATTCCAGATTGCCAGAGCAAACCAACTAATCAGTGTCCTATTTGTTCGAACTATTTTTGCTATGAACATATAAAATTACATATTCATCCAAGCGAATTCCCACCTATACAAAATGAAAAAGAAGATATCTACAAAATGAAGTAATAAGCTTATTTTTTATTAGCATAAAAAGATATAATTTCATTGCCATAGCCCTCTAAGGAAGTATTTGCATAACAATAGAGGAGTCTATGACAGTATGTGAAACTTTCTTTTCTTCTTTTGGATTAAACAACCGGCTAATAATGGACGAGTACTGTAACCAGTTAAGCATATTATATAATACCTGGAGAACAATGTTAATTATTTATTTTATTCTTGCCATGCTTGAGTAATAGGAGATTCATTCTTTTTTATTTTTATTATTCATTATTTCCAAAGATTATACTGCTCTAATATTAAATTCAAATTACTTAATTATAATTTAGATAATAAAAAATATCCTTCTCTTCATTATAACAAATATGGATCTTGCAATTATCAAATGTATAATTATTTATTCTTTATCATTTAATACTAAATACTAATCAAATTTTAAAAATCAGCGTGAGTAGGTAGTGGTTTTTATTATTTTGGAAAATTCAGAGCATTGGATATATTTAATATCTAGAAAAGGAGATACGTTTCTATAAAAGAAATTTATTGAACAAGATAATCAATAAGATAAATAATATTCATACAGTTTATATAATTATCTTTATTTGTTTTAGAAGATTTGTTCAATTTAATCAGCAAATATTCTTATCCCATTAGCGTCTAATAATAAGTCAAGAAATGAAATACTGATTGCTATCTGTGATTAGGTTTATATGACCTATTTTTGGAATCGTTATTAGCCCAATATTATCAGAAGAAATATTCTGAGCAGATAATGGATAAATATCGTACCCAATTATCAATAATAAAATTCCTAATGAAATAACAATTAGAGATATAATAAATAAAATATTACCTTTATCCCAAATATTAATATTATTATGTTTTTTAGTTAATGACATATACATCTCATTATAAAAATTAAATATTTAAAACATGGTAAACCAAGTTAATTAATAATATTTTAATTATAGTTATTCTTTAAATGCCTAGTTGTGACAAATAATCAAAATCTATCCCATGTTCCCATGTTGAATAGTTATTGTACTATAATCTTAATATTCTCTCAGTGTAGAGTTTCTTTTTCTTACATCGCGGACAGTAATTAAATTTATCTACATCTTTTAAAATAGTAGTAAACCAATAACAAAAGTCACATAATACAAATTGACAATTATTTTTATTATAATATTTGTTATTTATAATAGTAATAGTTTTAATTTTAAACATATATATTTACATCCATAAACTTAACATATAAGTTTGGCTTAACTTTGTTAAGTATCAAAAATTTAAGATATTAAAATCTTTTTTTAGTCAAAATATTATAAAAAACTAAATATAATCTCTGACAGCCTGAATTATAAGATGATATAACTAGCCAAGAGAGATTTTTATGTAATCAGAACCTCTTTTATAATGTAATATATGTTTTTCCGAGTGGCAGTGGTCAGAACAATAATACTCATTACATTTAGAACAAGAAATTGGATAATTTTGAATCTTTTGTCCACAATTGAAACAACAATAAGTCATGTCCATGCTTACTGTGAATAGTTAAAATATATAAATATTGAGTAACTATGTTATCTCATGTAGGAATTAATTGACTATATTTACATTAGATATTATATAGATACAAAAATAAAGGATCTATACTTTTGGATAAAAGTACATTGAGGTATAATTATTATTTTTTGTAGCAATAAAATATCAAAGACTTTAAATATAGATTATATAAAATTAGGCTGAGAAGATCACTATATAATAATTTGCTACTCAATTACTTTAAATCATCAATCAAATAAAATAACTGCTATTTAAAATATATTGATAAAGGAAATGAATTATATTATATAGAGTTTTATAACAATATTATGTTTGAATATGTACAGAAATTAAAATAATATATTCTATTCTATCATTAGAATTTATTTGAGAGATTCTCTCTTAAAGATATTATCTTTATTAGTATATTTCTCTTCTATCTCATCTTCTGAAATCTTGAAATGAACAGTATCACCGTCAAAGTTTTCTACTAAATCTTTTGGAATATAAAAGAATTCTTTATTGGCTATTCCTCTTTCTACTACAATAAAATTATTCTCTAATCCTTGTATTTCACCTAATTCTTTATCATTATTTGATTTTGCCTCTTTTTTTATGACCTTGTTCCAATCAAATGATTGTTTCATGTTCTAACAGAGAGACTATAATATTTAAGACTTAGTTACCTAAGTTAATGGTTTAATTATATGTTACTACTATGATTTTTACCAATAAAAAGATCTTCAATGTTTAATTTTATATTTTTTTCTTTCATTGTTATAAATTATGATGTATCAATCTAATCATAAGATGACTACTACATATACAATTTTAGACTCTGATTTGGGGGTTTTATTGCCAGTATCCCTCTACTTATAGGATCAATAGTAGCATTATTTGTTAATTTGCCAAAGAATATAATTTCCTCAATAATGGCATTTGGGAGTGGAGTGTTAATTGCTGCTTTAGCTTTTTCATTAATAGAAGAGTCGTTTAATTTATCATAATCTATTCCACCTGTTATAGCAGGTTTTATAAGTGGTGGGTTATCATATACAATAGCAAACTATTTTTTAAATAAAAAGACTTTAGGGAATATTAGAATGAGAAAGAGATCTCATGGTGAAGATGCTGGTGGCAGCAAGCATGCATCAGGGTTGGCATTATTAGTTGGATCTGTTATGGATAATATTCCTGAAAATATGGCTCTTGGAATTTCTTTGGTAACAGG
>DAIPKY010000346.1:0-1566 GCA_036769505.1 Nitrososphaeraceae archaeon | reverse complement strand
CCTTTTGGTTTGTTTACTATCTTGCCATTATTTAATACAGTAATATTACTTTCAAGTTTAGAACTATTGGTTAGTTTCAATAGGTAAAACCACGCATATTACAATTATCGAATTAGACAATTCTTCTTGTTCTCTTTATTTTGATTCAATTCTATTTTCAACTTCTTTAAATATACTAATTTACCTACTATAAACAAATTTACGTATTTCTGATAACACGTAATCAATTGTAGTTTCTTAAAGTCTATATAGTGATACTTCATCTCTAAGTTCAGACTGTTTAATTTTATTTATAGCAATTCTTCTTCTTTCTTCAAGTTCTTCTTTAATACTATTTATTATTATTATTATTATTATTATTAGATCTTGTTCATTTGTTGTTGAATTTTATTTCTCTGTATTACAATTTTATATCTTTCCAAGGTCCAATCAATCATTTCTATAATCTTTTGATAACGTTCAAGAAATGTAGGATGATGATGCGAGTTACCCTCTATATTTTTTTGACATTCAGTCTTAACAGATAGTATATAATTTTCAAACTTGCTATTTGTTGCTTTCTCTGCTGTTGTTGTTATAGTAGTTATTCGCTGGTCATTCTCATAATGATTTATCAAGGGATCAACGTTTGGCATAATTCAAACACAATAACAGTATTTTATTAATAGGAAAGATACTTTACCAAGGGAGAGAGGTAGAGAATATATTCTAAAAGAGTCTTTTCGCTTTTATTAGTTTAATTCCTGTTCACTTTTATCAATTTCTTCCATTGTTTCCAAGAATTATTTTATATGCTCATTCTTTTGACATTAACTTGCGTATATCTGATAGAATGATGAATATCTATTCCTGAAGGTCTAAAATCATTTCAATAAATTTTAATCGTTAAATGCATTAGTCATAAAATTTGTATATCTCTAGTGTTTTTTCTTGAGTAATTAGAGAACTATATACTATATAATAAATGGTTCACTTAAAAAGTAATTAATGAGTAAATATATTATGTTAGCGATAGATTACTATACTTTTTTACTACTACAATCCAATAACAACATCATAGAAGGTTCATTGAGGCTCATGAAAGATACATGCCCTCTAGTCTGGTTTTTCAGTCCAAAGAACTCCAGACAGAATCCTCTTAACCAATCTAAGAAAATATAGCTAGTTAAAATAAATAAAGAAATAAAATTTACAAATAGATCTAATTTTTTAATTACTCTATTACTCTAGCGATATGAATTTAATTTAATCCCAATTAATCTTTTTTTGTAACAATCTATGGATAGATAAATTATTATGATTTGATCTTATCTTTTTCAAAATAATTTACTGAAAATTTCTCCAATTATTATACTATAATAAAGATTTGAATATCATTCCACAAGCCAAACTAGTCGCCAATCTTTCTATCAAGCCATGAAATGAGATCTTCAGAGCCATAACCTTCTTCTCTATCGGAACCCAAAGAAAGAAAGGAGGGCTATGACCTTTTAAAGAATTTTCGGTTACTGTTATTGATTATGATTAATGCAAATTCAATAAAAAAATTTAACTAACTCAATATTT
>DAIPKY010000345.1:0-1568 GCA_036769505.1 Nitrososphaeraceae archaeon | reverse complement strand
GCTACATTTCTAACAAAATTTGGAAAATCTGTAAAATTAATCCATAGACGTAATTCACTTAAAGCCAGCAAAATATTACAAGAAAAATCATTTGAGAATCCCAAAATCCAATTTATGTGGGATAGCACAATTACTAAAATAGGGGGCAATAAAAAAATTTCCACAATATCAATAAAAAATGTAAATACTGAAGAAGAACGAGAATTAAATGTTGGAGGTTTATTTATAGCGATTGGACATGAGCCCAATACCAAAATATTTAAAAATCAACTTGAAATGGATAATCATGGTTATATCATTTTAAAAGAAAATTCAAGAACTAGCGTTGAAGGGGTATTTGCAGCAGGAGATGTACATGATTTTCGTTATAGGCAAGCTGTTACTGCGGCTGGATATGGTTGTATGGCTGCTCTTGATGTTGAAAAATGGCTAACAGAAAAGGAAAATGATAACAACCTATTATAATTTAGTATTAATAAATTTAAAAAATTAATCCCTTTTTAATTATATTCGAATTAGTGATATACAAATCCAACAAGAATTAAATAGAAATTTGCATCCATCGAGAATGAATGATTTTTTTATCTCATTACTATTTTATTTAAAATTTGTGTTAATTGTTAAAAGAGAATGGCTCTATGTCTAGTAAAATAACTTTGAAAGAAACTTTGCATTATGCAGAACGTCATCGTATTCTTCAGCGCTAAAAATATTTTGTTCTTTATATAGACTCTTGAATTTTCTTCCATCATCAGCAAAAATGCCTACTATTATTCCATTTTTAATTTTATTTCTAGTTTCTAGCATTGCTGACATTACGGACCCAGAGGATGGTCCAACTAAAATATTCTCTTTGTTAGCAAGTTCTTTTACCATTGTAAAAGAGTCTTTATTAGTTGCAGTAAACCATTCATCCACAACACTCTCTCGTCTTTTAAAAAGATCAGGCATAGAAGACTCTTCAAAGTTTCTTAATCCTTGCAGTAAATGATTTTTTTGTGCTTGAATTGCAACAACTTTAATATTAGAATTTTTTTCTTTCAAATAAACTCCAGTACCTGTTATAGTTCCGCCCGTTCCACAACCTGTGAGAAAGTGAGTAATCTTGCCATTAGTTTGATACCATAGTTCAGGACCAGTAGTATCATAATGAGCCATAAAATTAGCATCATTTTCATATTGATTTGGCATATAATAAATGTCTGGCCTTGGAGTAGCTATTGCCGTTGCAAGTGCAATACTCTGATCCGTTCCTGCTCCTACTCTGGGACATAAATCGTCTGAGGTTTCATGTATTATAGCTCCTAATTTTTTAAGTATTGATTTTGTTTCAGAACTTACTTTTTCTGGAATAACTATTTCAACCTTGTAGCCCAAAGATGATGAAATACCTGTTAATGCTATTCCTGTATTTCCTGAAGTGGGTTCAATAATTATACTTTTATCTTTCTTGATTTTTCCTTTTGATTCTGCATCTTTGATCATCCAAAATGCAGCTCTATCCTTGACAGAGCCAAAAGGATTATGCCATTCTAATTTAGCAAAAAGTTTTATGCTATCTGTTGAAA
>DAIPKY010000033.1:0-14682 GCA_036769505.1 Nitrososphaeraceae archaeon | reverse complement strand
TTCCTGAATTAAAAAGAACCGCTAAAACAACTAAAAAGATTACTTTAAGATATACGTGCAAAACGTGCCAACGCAAATCGATGAGGGAAGGTATGCGTATGCGAAAATTAGAAATTGGTGCTTAAAAGAGAGAGAGTGTGTGTATAGTTTATGAAAGAAAATGTATTAATACCAAAACCAAATAGTGCATTCCTTAATATTCAGTGTTCAAAATGTGGAGAAAATAATATAATTTATTCCCATACTACTTCTAATCTCTATTGCAAGTCATGTAATGAATTAGTAGCAGAGAGATCTGGTGGTAAAGCAAAGATTAGTGGGAATCTAATAAGTACATTAGATTAACCTTGATTATTGTTAGCAACATTTTTTTCATATTTATTGATCTTTATTCTTGACAAATTCCTCGCCACAAGTAAATCTCTTTTTTCATTTACATTTACAGCGATTCCAATACGATTCATAATTAAGTATCTTTCACTAATACGACTAAAATTATTTTTTCTCTTTTTTAGATTAAATATGGTTATACCCGAATAACAATAATTTCTTTTTTTAAATTCAAATACAACACTAGGTTTTATGTATATATCATCCACGATTTTTTTATTGACTATGATAGAATGACATGCAGCATTAAAATCACACCTACTCAAAATCTTCATTATATCTGTTTCTGAAAGTAAAGGTAGATCTGCAGATACCACAAATATAATATATTCAAAAAAATTTTCAATAATAAAAGATAGATCATTAGAATATCCATTACCATAACCTTCTATGATTTCTAGAGGAGGGTCAAGGTTATAGTTGTAATCTTGTAAAAACTTCATTGTGTTCAAAGCATTTTTACTTACACAGATAACTATTTTATAAAAAAAAGTCGATTTACTGAGTGCTTCAATAACATATTCTATTAATCTTTTCCCTTTAATTTTTAAGAGTGGTTTTTCTGTTTTGTAATCTCTTTTCATTCTACTTCCTTTTCCACCAGCCATTATAACAGCAATAATTTTTTTATTCAATTTTTCAGTAACTTTATCTGTCAATGCGTTAGAAAGTTGCATGAATTAGATAAATAAAAAATCTGGAAATCTCATTAGCTGCACCTATTGTATCTCCTGATATCCCTCCAAATGATCTATTTGCTATTAATAATAAGGTAATACTAACTGATACCATGGTTATTACACTTGCTATTGTATAATAAAAATTGAACCCAAAAGTGGTTATGCTAGCAATTAAAATTACATTCGAAACTAAAAATTTTTTGTTATTTTTCATTTCTTTTATAAATATTGTATTCATTCCTTTCCACGCGGATTTTCCTAGATAACATTGTAAAACCATGCTGTATTTAGATAGAACTTCAGCTATAATTATAACAGAGAGCAATTTAGTTTTTTCGTCAATGTATGAAACTAAAATTATCATACCAATAATATAGAAAATTAAAACGACTGTTCCTGCTGTACCATTTCTGGGGTCAGACATTACTTTATGTTTTGCCTCTATAGATCCTTTAGCCATTAATCCATCTGCGAGATCTGATAGTGCATCACTATGATGAAGACCAGTTATTCCTACAATAGTTGCAGTGATTAAAAATCCTAGTAAAAAGCCTTCTACAAAAGAAAATAAAAAAAAAGATAAACCTCCTATTGCTAAACCAATTATTAATCCTGTTAAAGGGAACAAATACATATTTTGAGCTATATATATTATATCGTAATTCTTAGTTGGAATTATTGTTAAAAATGAAAGAGCAGAAGATATTTTATTAAATACCAAATATAAAATTCCACCAATTTAGAAAACCTAGAATAATTATAAGTGGACTAGCAATAATTATACAAAAAATAAGAATTGTAGTTTTCATTATGTTTATAGCTATTTTGCATTTTTCTATTGAAATGTTTTCAAAAGGTTCACCGATGATATAATAATCTATTTTTTCCAATCTTACTCTTAGTGCTCCAGCTAAAACAGAAATAGGATGACCAGAATTAACACTAATTGTATAATTCCGTTCTTTTCTGAATATAGTAATGGAATTTTTCCAATCAGCATTATTAATAAATGCAGCAAATATCATTAAGACTGCAGCAATCCTTGAAGGAATATAATTGGCATATGTGTCAGCCTTTGCAGCTATCCATCCTATGTTTTCAAAATAACTTTCCTTATAACCAATCATTGAATCCAATGTATTGATTACTCGAAAAATAAAAGCACCTGTAGGACCGAAAAGAGAAAAATAAAATATTGGTGATAGAATTCCATCTACTATACTGTCAGCAATCGATTCTATTGTTCCTGATAAAATATGTTGTTCATCTAGGCTTTTGGTATTTCTGCTCACAATCATGGACAAATTTGTCCTAGCATTTTCAATATCATTATTTTGTAAAGCTGTAGTAATTGCATTGATATGTTTTTCCATACCTTTTATTGCTATTACAGAATATAAGATGAAAATTGATAAAACCATCATTAAGATCAAAGTTATATGATATAAATAAACAAGAGACAGTTGCATTATCACAGCAGAAAACGCAATTGTTACAGTAGTAAATATTACACCATTTTTTTTTTCATATTTTTTATTTTTTTCATTTTTCATCTTGGGAACAAAATAATTGATGTATTTTCCTAGCCATGAAACGGGGTGAATTTTATTAGTGGGATCCCCTAATATCAAATCTAAAAGTATTGATATCAGCAGAATAATAATAAAGTGAAATGAGGATATCATTATCCTATTTTTAAAATTTTCTGCAAGATAAATTCAACATTTATTCTAGTTCTAATAGTTGCAGCTAATAGATCTATTTGATCATTCATTTTTTTTTTTGAACTAAATTTTTTAAAATTTTCCAGATTATTATTATTTGTCCCATCTAGAGAATCTTCTGGCGGCAAAAAAAATTTAAATTTAGGAATTATCCCTATGTTGTTCACTCTAGTTATGTATTCAATAAATCTGATTCCTTCTTCTAGTATATTCTCATCACCACGAAATTTATTAATAAGAAAACCCTTGATTAGTCGTTGATGTTTTATTTTTAACAATTTAATTGTTCCAAATATACTAGCAAAACAACCACCTCGTTCAATATCCGATACCAATATGACAGGAGAATTAATCTTTTCAGCAAGTAACATATTAGCTATATCATATTTTGTGATATTAATTTCAGCGGGGGAACCTGCTCCTTCTATTATAATTATGTCATTTTCATTTTTTAACTTATTTACAGAGTCTAATACAATGGGAAAACCTTTAGCCAAAACAAATTCTTGATAATATTTTATTGCAGACATTTCTTCTAAAAATTTCCCTGCTACAAAAACATTGCTTTTATTATTTCCTATAGGAACTAAGAGAATAGGATTTATCCGCCATTCCAGTTCTTTTCTGGCTGCAAATGCTTGTATAGCCTGGATCTTAGATATTCTATGAACATTTGAAATAATATGAATTTTGGAAGACATATTTTGAGCTTTAAAAGGAGAGACTTTATATCCCATATTAGAAAAAATTCTACATAATGCTATTACAATAGTGCTTTTGCCTGCTCCTGAAGAAGTGCCTTGAACCATCAATACTTTAGCGTTCATAAAACCTTCCTAATCTCCTTCTCATTTAGAATTATTTATTCTTAAACATAGTGGATTTATTTAAATGATTATTAATATCATAAATAGCTTTTAATAATCTTACATTGTCCTTATGAGTTTTTACAGCTACTCTGATAAAATCTGAGGACATTCCTCTAAAACTAGAACAATCTCTCACATAAATGCCATAAAAATCTAACAATATTTTTTGATACGTGATAGAATTGATATTTTTTAATTTGATTAAAAAAAAATTAACATCTGATCTTAAAGCATTAGCCTGGTTCTCTTTCGTGTTGATTTTTTTGTACATGTAGTTTTTTTCTCTTTCAATAATTTTTTTAGCCCTTATGACATGATCTTGATCGTTTAATGCTGCAATCCCTGCTATCTGGGCAATTCCATTAACACTCCAAGGCATTTGAAATGGTTTTAATTTCCGAATTAAACGAGGATTAGCAACCAGATATCCTAAACGCAATCCTGCTAATCCATATGACTTTGTCATTGATCTCAGTATTGCTAAGTTGTTATATTCTTTTATTTTTGACATCAGTGATTCTTTTCCTATATCATTTAAGAATTCTATAAAACTCTCATCTAGGAGTAGAATTGTCTTGGAACAATCAATAGAAGATAATATTTTTTCTATCATCTGTGTGTTTACCAGACCAGTAGGATTATTAGGATTGCAAATAAAGATCAAACTATTAGAATTAATTTTTTTGGATTTTTCTATAACTTCCTCTGTCTGTATTTGTAATTTTTTTGATAAAGGTATGAAATTTATTTTCATTTTACATCTTTTAGAGGCCAGTTCGTACTCACAAAATGTAGGTGGTATTATGATAGCGTTACTTAAGGATACAGCCCGAACAAAATTATGAATAATCTCTGTTGCTCCATTTCCCACACTTATCCACTCTTTATCAATATCATGTTTTATATACTCTGCAATACTTTTTTTAAGTAAATTGCAATTGGAATCCGGATAAACATGAGATATTTGTTTTATATTTTTCCTAATTTCTTTTAAAACTTGTCTAGAAATACCTAATGGGTTTATGTTTGAACTGAAATCAATTTTTACTTGTAAACAATTTTTAGTTGAATATATACCTCCATGAGAGCACGAATCAAGACTGTTAAATTTTTTTTCTTTTTGTATACTATTTAGAGGTTGTACTTTGTTAATATTAGCAGGATTTAACAAAACTTCACTATCAATAATATCACTATCATTTATCATGTAAATATTTTTTCAAACTTGAATAAAGATTATTAAAAAGTATATTAAATAGTCATTATTATGTTAAAAGTTGCACTTATTGGTTCTACAGGTGCAGTAGGCCAAGAATTTGTTATTGCACTCAAAAATCATCCATGGTTTGAATTGGCCGCAGTAGCTTCCTCAAAAAGATCTGCTGGTAAGCGATATATTGATGCACTTCGTGACGATAGTACAGGTATTTTAAAATGGCATAATAAGGAAGAAGTCCCTGATTACATAAAAGATAGAATTGTAAATAATGTAAATGAAATTGATCCAAAAGAATATGACTTAATATTTACAGCGGTAGAATCATCTGATGCTCAAATCATTGAACCAAAATTCGCTGAAACCACACCTGTAATCAGTACTGCAGCTGCATTTCGATACCAAGATGATGTACCCATACTAATTCCAGGAATTAATGATGACCATATAGAATTATTGAATATCCAGAAGAAAAATAGAAATTGGAAAGGATATATTTGTCCTTTACCTAATTGCACAACTACAGGATTAGCAATTACATTAAAACCAATATTAGATAATTATGGAATTAATTCTATTTTCATGACATCAATGCAGGCCCTATCAGGTGCAGGACGATCTCCTGGCGTAGCAGCCCTTGATATCATAGATAATATTATTCCTTTTATTCCAAAGGAAGAAGAAAAAGTGCAAGTCGAAACAAAAAAAATCTTAGGTAACCTCAAAAATGGGTCGATCTCTTCATCAAATATAAAAGTAAGTTGCACTTGTACAAGAGTGCCTGTAATGGATGGACATACTGAAACTGTCTTTGTTGAAACACATAAGCCTTTAGAACCTGAACAAGTTAAAGATTGTATGATAAAGTTTTCTAAATCAATAAAAATCAATGGTTTACCTTCTTCTCCAAGTGAATATATAATAGTATATGATGATCCTACTCGGCCTCAACCTAGAATAGATAGAGAAATCAATGATGGAATGACTACCTTTGTAGGTAGATTGAGAAAAGATACAGTATTTGACAATGGTATAAAGTATGTATTGCTTTCACACAATGAAAAAATGGGTTCTGCTAAGGGAGCAGTACTTTTAGCTGAATTGCTCAAAACTAAAAACATGATTTAGTTTTATTAATTCAGAATTCGACTTGAAGAATAATATTAAACCATATGTTAAGTTAGATTAGTTGATAATGAGTTGAGATCTAGGTAGTGATCCGCGAAGTTACGATCGTGAACACGGTTAAAAATTATTACGAATTGACAAAACCAAAGATATGGTATTTACTAGTCTTTACTGCATTCGGATCTGCTCTCACTGCCTCTTTATTATTTGATATACCATTAAGTCCTTTAATCTGGGTCCTTCTTCTTGGAGGAATTGCGGCCGGCTCCGCTGCTGCTGATACTATTACAGGTTATAATGACCGTGATATTGACGCTATAATGGATCGGACTAAAGATAGGCCTATTCCATCAGGCCGAATTTCACCAAAGAATGCATTAATCTTTGGCCTTATTTTGACTGCTATTGCATTGATATTTTCTTGGCTTATTAATCTGTGGGCATTTTTATTAATGATGTTTGGTTTATTTGACAATATTATTATATACAGCAAATGGCTAAAAAGACGAAGCCAGTCAAATATTATTCTTGGTGGATTTTCCGGTGGGGTGCCTGCCTTAATAGGATATGTTGCTGTAACAACTCAAAACATAGAAATCGGTTTAGTTATGGCTGGCCTTGTATTTTTATGGATACCAACACATATCTGGAGCTTAGCTTTACATGTAAGAAAAGATTATCAAAAAGCCAAAGTTCCTATGTTGCCAGTAGTTAGTGAGGAGAAGAGAGCAGTAAGAATAATTGCTATAACTACTTTGATAATGGTTTTATTTAGTATACTACCTTTCTTCTTTAATCAATTTGGACATATATATCTAATTACAGCAACTATATTTGGTGCTATAATGCTAGGTCTTTCTTTATGGCTTTTACTAAAACCTACAGAAACGGCATCATGGACAGTTTTTAAATTTTCAAGTCCTTATCTTACAGCAGTTTTCATAGCATTTATAGTAGATGCATTTTTTCATTAACAGAGTATGGACAAATTAACCTTATTAGCATTGGTTTTATTATTACAAGTAAATTATTAAATAATATCTCAATACTATTATAATTAATGTCCTCAGATCACGAAACGGATTCTTCAATAGAAAATATAAAATCATGGGAAGTAGAATCCCCATCTTCAGTGGAAGAATTTGATGACTATTCAAAAGCGCTTGATCTATTTAATATTAAATCAGATCAAGATGAAGAGCCAATTTTGTATGAGATTCAAAAGTCAAAAATAAATGGTTCCATCCTGAAAAGAATTCCAATTCTAAATATTAAACAATCCAAGAAAAGAAAAGAAGAATTAGAAAAAAAAGCGGCAACTCCACCTCCTAAACTACAGCAACAAAAACAAGCTACATCTACAAATAAAAATAAACCTCAAGATATAAAATTTAGAATTGTAATTTTGGTAATTATAATAGTAGCATTTTTAATATTATTATATGTTTTAAGTCAATTAGTCATCTCGTCTGATACATTAAATGCTCATTTTTCACTTGGTCCAATAAAAAAGAGTAGTGATTTTTCTTTAATTGCTTGATTTCTCTTTGAATAAAATCCTATAATTAATAATGAATAATATACATCTACATACAACTATTTCTAGCAGGACGACATCGATCAAATAAAATGAACTTTCTAAAATTAGCAAGAGAATGAAATAATTAATGGTTACATTTAAACCTACATTGATTATTATAATTTAGACAACAATATTTATAAAATGCTTTAACAAAATTCTCTTTAACAGATACCTATAATTATTTAGTTTTTAAATTAAAAATCTCATCTAGAGTTATTGAATATGGTTTTCTACCACTTACTTTGAAGCGAATTGAATTACCTTTAAGTTCCGATTGTTGGATATAGCCCAATTTCTTGAAAATAGATAATGCAATTTTTCCTCTTTGTCTATTATTACCACATGCCATTCTATCTTTGTCTTGTATGTCTTGAAGAATAAATGTTCCTTCATTATTCTCCTCTGAAACAGATAATACTGCTCGCCATAGTCTAGATATATAGGAATTAGGATCATTTATAGAACCCATGTATATTATTTTTGAACTTCCTATTGTCTTTGTTATTAATTGTGCAGCAAAATTGGTCTTATCTGTTTCTTTAAAGTATATTCTATAGACACTTTGTTTTTTAAATTTCCTGTTTTCCTCATTATCAAACCAGTAAACATATCCACTAGGTTCTGGAAGATAAGGTTGAACAAACCTTTTCTCACTTGTGGAAGTCATATAATTTACATTGTTATGGTCGTGAATTTTATTACTTTTTTGAACTTTTGTATTTTTATTGAAACTCATTAGCATTTGTGCCTCTGAAAGGCTTTCAAAATTTACAATATACTTTTTATTTTTCCTTGACTCGATTAACATTATTATTCCATCATCAATTAAATCTCTTAATGCCCTGTCCAAGTTACTATCGTAATGTTTTCCAAGGTCTCTTACGAGATGCTCATGGTATATAGCATTATGTACTCCTTCACCAATCAGATGGTATAAGAACCATCTTTTCCATTCGTGTACGCTAAGCATTCGCTATTAAAAGCTATTTTGTACAAATATATAAGCATAAAGATTCCACTTTCCATTAAGAGTCTATTTGATATAGACATTCTTATCTTGAATAACTTGAAATTGAATAATGAATTTGACAATTAAGATAGTATAAACACTAGATAGTAAGTTGGTCTACATCTGCAAAAGCCATTCAGGAATAATTAATTAATGGTTTAAGAAATTTAATATTTTATAAAGTAATTTTAGGATCACTATAATTTTATTTTAGCATATTCAATGTAAAATAATATAGCACAAAAAACATTTCAAATAGCTTCTGTATGTTTGAAATTGATCCGGTTAGCAACTCAAATGAATTATACATCTTTTGTTTTGGTTTTTTATAACACTCTTTATTGATATGATGAGTTTGTTTTGATGTGGTTGTTTGAATATTTGTTGTTTATATTGACCGTTAGAAAAAAATATATTCATTCTTTGTGAAATTTCCACACTTTATTGCTTTAAGTATAATAATAGATCAGAGTATTACAATTATACATCCGATGTTGGGCAAATATTCTTAGTAGTTCTAGTAGTATTCATTTCTTGTTCTTATTGTTAATTGTTTTATTCAATTTTTCGCATCTAACCTTATCAAGAAATACTGACATTTTTTCAGTAGTTAAGTTTAAAGTTACTGAGAGTGGAAAAATTTGACCTTTGTATACAAATAGACTTTCATATTCTTGTATCTTCAAATTATCTTTTGATTGGTATTCCTTTACAAAATTTAGTGGTTGTCCACTTTTTTCTATAAATTCTAATTTTTTTGTTAATAATCGATTTTTCTCTAGTAATATTTGAATATACGAAAGATTATCTGGTTGAGTTTCAATATAGTCATTTGTTGTAGATATTACATCATTCACATTAATTGGCGGTAGTATTACTTTTCCAAATGTATCATTTGATACAACAGAGTTATGATGCACCATAGTGTCAGAATCCTCATCATAATCATCCTCATCATCATAATACTCATGTTTCATATTATCGGGAAGTTTTCTATATATTGTCATTCTTGAAAAACCATTGAGATGACTGTGGTCTAAAACAATCTTTTCAATTGCCTTGGTTCTACTATATCCATTTGATTGTAAAATTCTAACCATGTTCACAATTTCATCTCCTGCTTCTTGCCCTTTATCCACTAGCTCATTCCACATGGAACAGAATCTTTGTGAAGATTGGTGATATTCTCTAGGAACTGATAATAAATCATTCAAAGTCATTTTTTATTTATCTCTTCCAATTCAAAAGTAACAGTAAATGTTTATCATTAAGCACTTTAACATTATCTAGATAATTTTTAGAAATCCAAACAACACCATTATCTTTCATTCTATTTAGGTTATTAGCAAATTTAATCTTGATTCTGCCTTTCACTATTTAAAGTAAATCTTCCAAAGTATTTATACTATAGTCTACTTTATAGAAGATTTACTATAGTAAACGTCGACTGAGTAGAGTTAATTAGATTAAAAGGTTTACTATAGTAAACTTGAAACAAAATTGGACAAATAGTAAAATAATGATGAACAAAAAACAATAAATTTTTAATGAAAGAAAGATATAGATTATTAATTTAATTTTACGCTAGGTTTACAATTAAAATAAATATATTAATTACTATGGTAATCCAACAAATATCTGGCATATCTCTACCCCTCAAATCAGTTTATTCCTAATAGCCAGAACGTCATATATTCAAGATTTCATCTTTCAATCTATCAAAAAGTGTTAACTAAATAAGAACAAGTAGATTAGAAAATTATAGAATATTATAGTGATAATATGTATTCAGTATAATCCATCAAAAGAAGTACATTTAGTTCAACCATAGCACTAAACTATATGTCATTGCTTCGACTAGTAGTAGCTATGGCAATTGAATAAACTATATTATGATGAACTAATGTAGTAGGATAAATAAATTATTAATATAAACCAGAGAATTCCAACAGTTCTCAGTTAAACTTAAAGCATATAGTGTAATCTAGACGCGTATGCGATTTGATCTTGATTCTTATTACTATATCTTTTTAAAAAAATTCTTTTATTAATATTGATAATAGTAATTAATGCTAATTAAATTAGTTTATTTAATGGTTATATTAAAAATATTAAATGCCTCTGATTACTGTATCCCTTTATCCGGGTAGATCTGATGAACAAAAAAAATTATTTGTAGAAAAAATAACAGAATCTGCAGTAGAAATTCTAAAAACAAAACCAGAACATGTAATTGTTGTATTTGATGAAAATCCAAAGGAGAATTGGTATTTGGCAGGGAAAAAACTATAACTATTTTTTTCCATCAATTTCCAATCTTTGATTTTTTTTTATTTAATGTATATGAAGGGCTAAGTTTTATATATTAACGAGATTATCCATTTCAGTTAAAGCCTTAATTTCTTTGCATCTTTTTCTTAACGAAACCGTTGAAATATCGGCGACTTGACAAATTTCTACTTGTCTGATAAATTCATCACATACTTGAGATGCTAAATATATTACTGCCCCTGCAATTGCTCTAGGATTTTTACCAATTGAAATACCTTTCTGCTCAACCTTTGAAAATATTTGTAATGCTTCTCTTTTAGTTTTTTCACTTAATTTTAGCCTATTACAAATAATAGTAACATAATCAGGGCCTTTGGTAGCAGGAATATTAAGCTCTAACTCATTTAATATGAGTTTATAGTGAGCCATTAACTCTTTACTTGATATATTACAAATTTCAGAAATGTCTAATATAGTCTTCGGAGTTGACGCTTCTCGGCAGGCAGCATATAAAGATGCTCCTACCAATCCTATTGTGGACCTTCCTTTAGCTAATTTTTTGATTGCAGCTTTTCTATAAATATACGCAGCACTTTCAATAACCGCGTGATTAACGGAAAGCTTATCTCCAAAATTATTTAAATATTTTAAAGCTTTTTCAAGATTTCGTGAAACCGAGTCATTCAGTTGAGACCGACTATTCCAAGTCCTTAGTCTTTGAATCTCCATTTTTTGTTTTGGTTGCAAAGCTTTACCTCGTGCATCAATATCGCCCATACCTATTAATGTCGATAAACCTTTGTGATGAACGGCTAAGGATTCAGGCATCCCTGTTCTAGCTCTATCGTTATAATCCGATTGAACGATATAACCTTGCATATTTTCATTATTTAGTAATTCATTATTAATTACACATCCACATGAAGAACAAACAAACTCATTTGCAGAATTATCAAAAATGATGGTTTCCTTCTCACATTGGTCGCAATATGAAGGGCTCTTTGGGTTTATTTTTTCAGATTTTGGTTGTTCTCCGCTCTTTTCCATTAAAATTTGATAGTAAACAATTATTTTATTTATATGTTTTCTAGAAATTAGATAATTCTATTTGGACTAAGAATTTCAAGGAAATATTCAGAGATAATTTTTAATAACAACGATTTTCTAATTTCATTATGTTATATTCTAAAGAAATCTAACTTTATTAAAGAATAATGTTTTTCACCCATTTTCTATAAAATTACGTTTGATGTTTCTTATACATATTTCTTATAGCACAATCCTAAGTAAATAAACCTAGTTTTGTAAATTTTGAGAAAATAGACAATGTTGATATCTAATTTATTAGATGTCTCAAGAAAGTGCACAAATACAATACTCATATAAATCAATATTTCTTTTTAATATAATAATTTTATTACTATCATTTTTTTGCTTCTATGAGTAATACACAAGATTCGCTATTTTAGAAGCCCTGTTCTGGAAAGAGGATACCTTACCTTATTTTATTAGTAGAATCTTGTTATATCTTTTTTTCTTAAAGACGAATTGAATTGTACAAGCTCAATCTAAACTATTGAAAATATTTTAACATACCAAACTCGATAAATATGGACTTTTTAGAGTAATTGTCCACATCCTTCTATTTTTGCAAAAACTCAACAACAAATCTTCATTTATATTATCCCAGCTAGATTCAGAGTTACAATAAATAGAATTGTATACAGGCTTCCCTTGTGCCTTGGTAGCTCAGCCTGGTAGAGCGTTTCCTTGGTAAGGAAAAGGTCGCGGGTTCAAATTCCGCCCAAGGCTTTTTCATTTGCGCACAAATTTCGTTGGTTGATGAGGAAGAATGAAAATCTGCGTTACTGTATTTAGTAACACCGTTACCAAATTTAGTAACAGCGGATAAAGCTATTAGTCCTTTTTCTACAAGTAAAGGTAATTCAAGCCTCTCAAAATTCTCAAGCTTTTTTCTGACTTGACTCCTTATTTTACGATTATAACCACCTGATAATTTTTTATTTCCTAATAACCATTCTAATTCTGTTTTAGAAAGAAATGATAATTCTTGTGAATTATTGTACGCCAATATGTTTATAGTTATAGCAAATGCCTATAAATATATCTATTGATATCGATAAATATCAATATGGCAATGAAAAGGATTATGCTATCAATACCAGAAGAAATGGTAAAAGTTTTAGAAAATGAACGTAGAGAAAGATATCTTGAGACCATACCTGAAACTGTTAGAGTAATTCTAAGTGACTACATAAGAAATAAAGTGAAGAAAAAATAATCAAGATGATATTCATGATATTCTTAGGCTTTAAAGGCTCCGTTCGACAGGCGATTGATTCTGTCATATCCAAACTTATATCAAAGATGTATTTAGTTTTTTTCCATATTCCTAACAATTAAGCATCATTAAAATCGAAAAATGATTCTTTAGTTTTTTGATTTCTTCTCTCTTTCATAAACCACTTGAAATAATCTGTTTTTGCCTCAAGTCTTGAAATTTTACAATTACACAATTTCTCAGTGCAGTGATGAGGAATTCTAATCTTGTGTCTGCCTAATGGATGATTGCAACTAGGACATAGTGCTTCCTTTTCGTTTATGCTTTTGTAAAGTAAGAATTCTTCACGATGATGATGTTTATTGAACTTTTTAGATGTGTTGAATGAATTCTTTTGCTTCATTTTTTGTTCCTATCTGATTTTCTAGTATATACTGATACAGTATTTGAATACATTCTGTTTTCTAACAAGATAGAAGAAAAAAAGGATTATACCAAACATTGTATAGATTTGAAATCTGTTCAATTTACTAAACTACTTCATAAAATTGATATATACCAGTTATTAAAAATACTACTCTAAAGTTTCACCTTGATTGTAGTTGTAAAGATAAGGAAAAAATGTTGTTTTATTAGTCTACGATATGTTATATTTTTTTATTTCAGATTATTTATTTTTTTGGTAAGCAATAATACTCTAATCATACCTAAAAAGTTTTCTTTCTTAACACTGAAAAAATCTATAATCATTATATCCCTTATTGTACATACAATATAGTACTCAAACCTCATTTGAGTAGTCCAAAATGGGTGTAAATCAACCAAATCTTCCATAACACCCATTTTCCAATTACCAACTGATCCCCAACAACTGAATTAAACCATTGGATGATTCAACAGAACCAAAGTTTAATAGAATCATTATAGTGGATGTTTTCCAAATAGATTATGATATAAAAGTTGAGATTATCTAATATTGTTTTTTCTTCTCGTCATCATCATCATCGTAACAGTAATGACAAAAGTTATTTCAACACTAAAGGAAATAAACAATTGGAGTTATCGTCAAAACGCATTGTGACAAAATCCATTACATTTAACGAATTATGCCCTATATGGTCTAAGAAATTATCTTTAGGAATAGATAGAATAGATAAAATCTTGGTTGAGCATGATTCAAAATATTGTATTGTTGGCGAAGCCTGGCAATTTTCAGGAAGGTATACAGGATATTACTTAGCTCCTTTAATTCCGTTTGTTGGTTGTTGGACATGTATAAAGTATGCACGCAAATTTGCTAATATCTCGAAGAAAATAAATAAAAAAGCAAATGTAACAAGAATCGATTTTGAACCTTTAATTGAATACTTTACGATACATTGGAATGAAAAACATATGAAAATAAAATAATAAAAAAGAGACAGATTGTTAAAACACCATCGAAAGTAAAACCGATAGCGGTTCTAAAATAAGAGTCTAATATATGGTAATAAAGAAGAAAATATTATTTA
>DAIPKY010000344.1:0-1574 GCA_036769505.1 Nitrososphaeraceae archaeon | reverse complement strand
ATTAATTCACGTTCTAATAATATTGAAAGATAATCTTTTAATTGACTATAAGAAAGAAAAGCCTTATACATTATTTTTGTTTTAGCCGCTCCCTCTTGAGTAGCTTCTAGTATTAATGCTACTATATCTGTCCTGCTTCGATATTTCATTAACAGATTTTATAAATGGAACGTTTCATAAATATTGATCGTAATATATTAAATTATTAATACAAAAGTGTAATTGAAAATGAACTATGACTGCTTATTTTTTAAATCAATTTCTACCAATAATTGGATACCTTTTTTTGTGATAGAATAATTCTTTGCATTTTTTCTTATATAATCTCTCATTCTTTCAATATGATAGTATATGGATCCTGTAGATAAAGCTGTAGCGTTTTGTATTTCAGAAAAGCCGGCAGATCCATTTCTTTCAGCTATGGCACGTAATATTTTAATTCTGGTTCTTCGAGCGCGGAGTTGAGTTTCTCCTATCAATATTGATATTGCTAAAATAAATTATTTATTTTTTACTAAATTAAATAAAATTTATAATAAAAAAAGTAAAAGATATGAAAAATGTTATACTAAATAATTGTTATGTAATATTATTATTATAGATTATTTTTTAGATCTTCTCTTCGTAAAGCTTATAGAGATATAGATCAATAACCATAACTGCGATGTAATATGGGGTCGTAGCGAAGCCTGGCATCGCAACGGGCTCCAGATCAAAAAAAAGGGCTGGTAATATCTTGAAGATACCCGTAGGTCAAGGGTTCAATTGATAATGATTAAATTCACTATCAGAACAATTCCCTTCGGCCCCATCTATGTATATATATAAATTAAATTCAATTCTGAAGAATATATATATATAAAAAAAATTATACCTCTCCCTCACTCTCTATAAAGTTACTGCATATATTAATATGAGAAAATCATTTGCATAGTAATATGGAAAATGAATCAAAATCAAATGCTAATGTTGCAATAATTGATTTAGATATTCAAGATATAGAAGGTATAGGTCCTACTACTGCAAAAAAATTAAAAGATGCTGGTATTATTTCTGTAATGGATTTAGCTGTAGCTAGTTCAGAAGAACTATCTGAAAGTATTAATGCTACAAAAGAAACAGCGGCTTCATTTATAATTTCAGCTCAAAAACTATTAAGAGAAACAAATGTCCTAGATAAGGAATTTGTTACTGCTGATGCTGCATTACAAAAAAGAAGATCAATGTTGAGATGTTCTACAGGTTCTTATGCATTAGATGATCTTTTACTTGGAGGAATAGAAACACAAGCTTTAACAGAATTTTATGGAGAATTTGGATCAGGTAAATCTCAAGTTTGTCATACTTTATGTGTAACAGCGAATCAGCCTATTGAGGCAGGAGGATTAAATAGTGCAGTTATATATATTGATACAGAAGGTACATTTAGACCAGAAAGAGTTGAACAAATAGCAAGATCAAGAGGATTGGATCCTACAGAAATTCTTAAAAATGTAGCAGTTTGTAAAGTATATAATAGCTCTCACCTTGAATTAATAGTTAAAGATTTAGGAAAATATATTGACGATTTTAAA
>DAIPKY010000111.1:0-4752 GCA_036769505.1 Nitrososphaeraceae archaeon | reverse complement strand
CCTTGTTGTCCTTTTATTATATCATTACCTTCATCTCCATCAAGTTCATCATCTCCTCTTCCACCAGTTAATTGATCATCACCATCTTTTCCATTTAACTTATCATCTCCGTCACCCCCCTTAATTTTATCATCGACAATAGTTCCCTCTATCTTGAGATCTACTTTAGGTTTGATAATAGAAGGAGGATGGATTGTATTATTAACATTGGAAGAAGAGACATTATCTATTTGACTGTAGGCAGTTTGTATTATCATAAATTGCAGAGGTAAGACTAGTAAAATAATTATTATTATATAGAAATTAAGGCTATAATTACTCAATTTTTAATCATTTTCTATAAATAAGGTAATTTAAAATAATGTAGGTTAATTTTATTATTGCTATTAATGATATAATCTTCATTATCAAATTACTACTGAAAGTTATCATTAGGGGAATAGAAAATTTTTTGTACCATTTTGTACTCTTATCTTCTCCAAATTCAAAGATAGATGTGATTTTTAGACTTTTCTTCATTGCACTAAGTTAAACATTGAAAAAAAAGAATTATTTATATAAATAATCATATTAATTTAAGCAAATTTTTCAGTTATCATTAAATGTTATTGTTGACAATTCGGACACCAAAAGGTTGCACGATTAGTTAATGTCTTTTCTGATTTAATCAATGATCTGCATATCCAACATTCTTTTCCTGTTCGGCGAAAAACCCAATGTCTAGTATTCCAAGAACTTTTCTCATTTTGTAATACACATCTTGTTCTGCCACAGTTCTTGTATCCATACCTAAGTAATTTTGGAATTCTTTCCAAAAGAATTTTTTCTTCTGTTGGCTTGAGCTGTGATATTAGTTTAAAAGGTGAAATTTTGCAAATAAATAAAATTTCAGATTTATATTTATTACCTATACCCGAGATTATCTTTTGATCTAATAAAGCCTGTGAAATGAGTAATTGTTGTTTTGTACGTAATCTCGTTTTAGCTTCATCTATATCAAAAATTTCGCTTAAGGAATCTGGACCAAGAGATTTTATTGGTTCCATTTCTGAAGGATTATCTATAGAAAATTGTAAAATTGGACCATTAAATTCAATCAATACCGTTTCCTTGGTAATAATTGTTAATCTTACGCGGGAGTCCTCTCTTACATCTTTAACATTTTTTAGTAATAATGGATTATTTTTCCATTTGGATCTGTTCGGTGGTATTGCTAATCCTTTATCGTACTTTTGTCTGTCATAAATCCGCCACTTTCCCCACATCATCATATGATTACGAAGATAAATTCCTGAAGAAAATTTGATTACAATATTCTTTCCAAATGTTCTTATTTCTTTTAATCTAGCTCCTATAATTTTATTTTTTATATCACTATTCAAATTTTTAAATACAATGTCTTCTATTTTTTTTCCTAACATTGAAGATAGTATTTTATCTGCAACAATCTTTACTTCAGGACCTTCTGACATTCACTAGATTAGTATTAGTAGAAAATATTTAATCGATAGCTATTCTAATATAAATTTAAATCCAATATAAATTAAATAAGAAATAATAGTTTATTGTTTGTCTATTTTATATTTTAATTATTATTAATATAACTTACAATCTAGAACAACTTTAACTCATGATTTATAATTTATGAGGCAGATAATAGATAGTATGTATAATATATATTTTGGATTTGTTACCACTATAATTTATACCAATGAGAATCTAATACTGATATGGTTTTTTAGAATAATATTCATTTAGGTAATTATATACCTAGTTTTAACTAAAAAAATAATTCAAAATCTTAAGCCATTAAATGACAATTTTTTATATTTTCACAATTTTGATATTTCTGAAAAATATTATTTACTGACTCTAAAACCATATTCTTAAATTTTTCTGGTGCATATGCTTGGAGAGCTTCCATTTCTATTTGAAATAGCCGTCCGTACTTTTTAATGAAATAGTCTTTTCGTAAATTACTGTCTAATTTTCTTATGATTTTAGGATTAGGATTTTCTGGTAAATGAAATTTTCTCATTTGATTTTCTGTGACAGCAATTTTTTTAAAATCTATATTTAAATTGAAATCTAGTAGAGCATTGTTAATAATTTTGTCAATGTTGTTGTTAAAGAGATCAAAATTACCAAAATATAGTATGTAAATTTTTTTATCTTCTTTCACAGAACATTTTAGACGTTTAATATTGTTAGTTATAAATTCCAAATTATTAGTTCGTTTATTGGAAATTATTTTGATACGTAAATGTTTTAACAAATTGTGAAGGGTAAAACTTAATGTATTTTTTTCGACCCAAATTTCTATATCGCTGTTTGGGGGATTACTTTTATTATTGAAATTACAATCTCGTCGAAAAGGATTTGCAGAGGGTTCTTCAAGGTAATGGATAATCTTTTGAATGTATTCCTTTGCGTTAACAAATTCACTATATGAATTTCTTATTCTGGGTAGATCTTGTTCAGGAAAGCAATTAATAGGTAAATCTCCTCTAATTCTTGCTTTGGTAGAATATTGAATAAGATATGTATAATAATAAAACGAATTTGGAATTATATTTAAATAAACCAAGGAATAAAAAATAGTTTTGAGTGTTGGAATTATACCATATCGATTAAACAATGCTAATCTCTCCTTTATTATTGGCATTACCTCGACGTTCCAGTTAATTCTTTTTTGTATATTCCAATTCTCCATAGTTACTAACGGTTAATTAAAGTATATAAACGTTAAATTTATTAAGGAATTTCGTGTGTCTATATTAAATGCCCCAACCAGGTCAACGAACAATAACCTTTAGTGGAAAGGTATTAAAAAAATTAGAAGAGATTTATACTCTGGAAAAAAATAAGAATCCATCTCTATCCTTTGCCTCTTTTGTATCAGAATCAGCTTTGATTGAACTTGAGAGAAGACAAATATTAAAGGAAGCACCATTAATCTCTTTAATTAGTTTAAACGATGATACAATTATTTTAAAGGATTTAAGAAAAAATAATAGATTAATTGAAGTACAAATAAGAAATAAAAACTTGAAATGTATATCTGATGATAAATTTGATTGTATTCATGTTGGGTTTACTTTGGCATTACCAGAAGTCAGAAAAGCACTAAGTAAATAGATTATTTAAAAGATGATTAGTATACATATTCTAGTATAATTATATATATAGCGAACATCCAATTCAAGTCCTCTTAAAGGAATTAATTCTAACTACATTGAAAAATAATATTTTTTATAGAACTTTAATCTAGAATTATGAAAAACAATAAAAATTAAAACGTAACAGGCAAAACGTGATTGTATAACAAATTATATTATATAATGAAACAATTCCTTTGTTTTTTGTATACTTGTATTGATTCTTTAATATGGTCATTTTAATCTTAAATTGTCTCATCTTTAATAGCTCATTATACCATTATATTCTTAAGACGCATATCTTGAATAATCTACAAAGTATTGGCCGTATTATTTATTAGTAGATATCTTGCTTATTTTTTATAAATAATGCCAAAATAATTTGGTACTAGGACACTATCATACCAATAAAAACTTATTTTGGCGGCCGAATTTGATATACAAGTGTGCCAACCAAAGTAGAAATACTAATTATAGTAACTACAAAGAATACATTTGCAGATTGAATTATAGTGTCTGAGACAACCGCCACTAGTATAGCATAGATTATTACTATAAAACCAATTAAAGCAAATAAACCCAGTGTTATAAACTTTACATTAGAGTATTTATCTAATGCATTTTCAATTTCCTTTACACTGTCAATATGAGGAATTTTATTTACTATTTTATCGGTAAAGGATTTAGATCTTTCTTCAACTTTGTTCATAGGTTCCCTATTACTATCTCTAATAGAGAGTGACTTATTGGGTATCTGTGTATTTTCTCCTTTATTCTCCATAAATATATTTTAACATTATACTTTATTATACTTTATTACAACTATAACAACTCTGTTAAAATAAATATAATATTTAATATTGTTAACTCAAAGTCAATGTCCAATGTCTCTAAAAGAATTAAGTTATTCAAATATTTGCTTAGTTATGGAAAATAAATATTTTAAATTCCATTAATTTAGTTGGTTACTTCTTTGTCAAAATAAAAAGCCTTTTTACATTAGTTATAAGAAGAAAATCATAAGCATTGTATTCCATAGTTTTATATAAAATTAGTTAGTTTTACAAATTCCAAAAATAATACTTAATAAAACCAATGTAGTCACAAAATGATGTATTCACGTCTAATGGCCTTCAAAGTTTCGATGAATATTTAGATCTTCTCTTGTAAGAAACGGTTTACCGCATTTATTACATATAAATTGTCGCATAGAATCATTTGATATAGAATCATTTTTCTCATCAATAGCTAAATTTTTTTCTTTAGATAATGGATTAACATTCAATTCGTCAGGATTCTTTGTTTTCGAAGGTGAATTTTTTGCTGGAATATTACTTTGGAGAATATTTTTTATATGTATAATATCTTTATATTCCAATGAGTCAGATAATGTATTAAATAATGCTATTATGTTTTCATCATTTGTTTTTTTTTTAACATGGTTAATTATTTTATATTTATATGTAGGAAATTTCATATCTTCTAATATACTTAAATTAGAAGTTAGAAAGTTTCTATCACTAATAGCTTTTTCTACTGATTGATTTAATAAATCACTGTCTAATTGTGAATGATGGTAATTTGTAAAGACCTT
>DAIPKY010000343.1:0-1579 GCA_036769505.1 Nitrososphaeraceae archaeon | reverse complement strand
TGTTCAATCTTTATTAATTTCCTTAGTCTTATTTTTCTTATTGATAGTATGAAATCTTAAAACAGTAAACTTAGAGTGAAAAATTCTTATTACATTTGAATTAGTAATATTATCTTATAAGTTTACATCAAACTATTGCCTTTCAACTAATTTTCAAAATTAATTATAATAATGCAATGGGAATAGAATTTGAAATATATTTATGGATCTATAATATTTTTTAATAACAAAGAAACTTTTCTTTTAATTATATTTCAATATATATTATAATATTTTATAATATTATGTATTCCAATTCCACTATCATATAACTAGATGATCTTTCGAATTCCTGAAATATTTTAAATTTAGTAAGGCAATATGAATCTAAAAATTTTCTTATCAACTGTACCCATGATCTCTTTTATTATATTTGGACTACTTTACATTACTAATCAATACGTTGATGCTTTTGATAACTATGGAATTAGATTTATTGCCTACTTAGATCCTTATCAGATTGTATCAGAAGAATATATGGATTATGACATAGATTCATACGGTATTGTATATCTGTCAATTGACCCTTCTTTTGGTGAATTATCATATAAAGTATTTTTTGATGGTATGAGTTATTTAGAAGGTGATGATGTAGAAATAATTCAGATACATCTGGGAACACCTGGTCAAAATGGTCCTGCTGTCTTATCCTTATGTAATGAAAAAACTGGGGTAGGGCACTGTAGAGAAGGACCAGGCTTGTCGGTTGAAGGCATTTTAACAGAAAACGATTTGGAAGGTCCATTAAAGAGTTCATCCTTTAGTGAATTAATTAGGTTAATTGAATCTGGTGAATCATACGTATACGTTCAAAGTCGTGATCATCCTGAAGGGGAGATAAGAGGACAAATATATTATTAGCTGAATAATTTTTTAATATATTAGACAATTAATTTAATGAATAACACATTTTTTACTCCATTCTCCTTGAACATTAATAGCAGATGAATCTCAGGAAAAATGTATTAAGGAAAGATAAATCATAAAGACTTATGAATATTCTATAAAGAAAAAAATTACAAAAATTAGGTTATAATTGTCTCCATGGTGATAGTTCAAAGGATCCAAATTCTTATAGTAATGGTAATTGTCTTTTTGAACTACATAGAACTGAATGTGTCTATTTAATATGAAACCATTACGTATAGATTTGGGATTTAATAATCATTTTAATCATTCGATGAATGCCATTGTTAATATAGTTAAAGTATATATTTGGATATATAGTGTTCAAATAATTTTATCAATATATAACCAAGAAAGACAATTGAAAAGAGTATGAAACGATAAGGAAGTATTTTTGACTTTATACTGTTGAATATCTTAATAATCATTATTAGTTTTTTATATAAAAAGAATCTATTAAAAAATTTATCTTTGTTGTTCTCACTTTTTAGCTTCTCTTGTACATCTATTGTTTTTAATTGATCTTCTATTTTTACCATAGCAACTACGTTCACATGATTTATATCCTTACCATCAGACATTGGAACAATTATTGTAATTTTTAGCTCTTTTGGATTGTTTGTTATGTTGTCTG
>DAIPKY010000342.1:0-1582 GCA_036769505.1 Nitrososphaeraceae archaeon | reverse complement strand
AACTTTTATTTTTCAATCGAGATAAAGAAAATTTCCTATAATGTTGTCATAACCATATTGAGAATGTGTTTGGATCCAAATCAGGAAAATCAATTGTTGGTGAGGTTTTTTTTGAAGTTATTCTATTACATTTTAAATATTCGACTGACAAAAATTTTTAAAATATTATAATTGTAAAAGTTCAGACTAATATAAACTGAAATTTATTGCTTTATTATTCTTTTATTTGAATTGAAATTCAATTTATATTATTACCATCAATAGAAAAGGATGGATTAGTCGCTTACTTTATGGTAGACTTTGGATGGAATATTTTTAATATGCTATTTTATTATTATTTTAGACTAAATACTATTAGTTAACTATTTATTATAAAAAATAGATATTAGAATATCGGATCTATAACAAGAAAAATTTGGGTTCTATTCATTTTTTCTTGTTGAAAATGGATGTTAAAGTTAGCTTTAACAACCCATTATGAATACTTTATTAGATACAAAAATAACTATGATACAATATAATATAATTAGATAAAATAAAAAATTATTCATTGAATATCATCGAATTTCAAATAGACAGTGAGATTTTCAGAAATAGTAAAAATATCCTAGTCATATATTCATTATAAAAAAATGCTAAAGGAAAAGAATAAACAATCAAGTTAAAAATAGAAGTAAATAGATGAAAATGATTGAATTTAGTTGTTTAATAATTTTTGTTGAATCCAAAATTCGTTCTGCCAAAAGGTAAATATATCATAAAAGTATTGGCATTAGAGAGATACTTAGACATTAATACAAGATCATTGTCCTCTTAATAGCATATAGAGTTAACATGCCATACTATTTTCTAAAGAAGCCGAATATCTGGATAATATTCCAGATGCTTTTTTCATCTAGTAGATATTTATTTGAATGTTTTCAACAAGTTGAAATGTGGAAGAAGAATTAATTTTTTTCTCTAGTCTCAAAATGTTCTGCCAATAAATCATGATAAGAAGAATAAGACTTGAATGATGAAAAACCATTTCTATTACTAATATCGTAAAGAGGTATGCATTGAAAGCTATTTTTACATTTGTACTACTATTGTCAATATGTAGTATTACAATGTCATAACCACTACCATCATCATCAACAGCAAATCATTATCAATGCTTTGGAGATCGTATGATAAACTACTGTTATTTTGACTCTCTTTTCTATTAGTTTCCAATAATCTAAAGAGGAGTATTGTAAAGTAAATAAATGGCGAGGGTCAATGGTATAAAATGAATAGGAAGGATTAAAATCCAAATAGATAAAAGAAAACCAGTAGAAGGGTTTAACTTTATTTTGACATTATTAATATTATTATGCATTTATCATTAATAAAATAATTATTTTTTCTATGAAGTAAAAATTTACTTTTTCAATGAAATAATATATTTGAATTGAATTGACTACATTGATCAATTAATCGAAATGTTTGAAATAACCTTGTCAAACATTTAATGCCATCCTATGATTATAAGAATGACACAATTAAAAAGGTCAGCAACATCAATAAATAAACTTTATGGAGTATTCGTAGAATGTTTCAC
>DAIPKY010000341.1:0-1591 GCA_036769505.1 Nitrososphaeraceae archaeon | reverse complement strand
CTAGAAATTATTAATTGATTATCTGTTAATTTACAAAACTTATTAATTTCTTTTATTGATTTTATCCATTTTCCAACTTCATAAGAGTTACAATGTCTGATTTCTTTTATTTTTATTTCTATTCCAATATTTTTTCTATTTAGTTTTTTTAATTGTTTTAACATTATTTTATACGTATGCCAACTATTCATGCTAAATACATCAAAAAACGGTATTTTTGACGTTATTTTCGTTTCAGATTCATGAAGAATTACTATATACTTAAATAAAGGCAACTTTTTTGGTTTGTGTTTAAATCGTAACACGAAAGCATCATTCAGGGGATATGTTTGTTCACTCTCTGTGAAATACTCTTTCGCATTATCAAATCCTATGATATCTAAATTATGAATTTTTTTCCATTTAGAACATTCTTGTGGTGGAAGGTTAAAGCATAAATCTATTTTTCGAAAGAGAGCAGTAACCTCCTGTATAAAAAATAAATCTCATCATGTACTTTTCCACTTTTTTTGTTTAGGATAATTGGATTTTTATTAATTTTAAATTTAATTTTTACTCCTTCACTTTCTGAGAGAGAAATTTTATGCTTACATATTCTTTGTTTATCTAATCTCAAATGTAGATTTCCCTTTTCATCGATATATTTTTCTAGATTATTAATCAAATTTTCTTTATCAATAAATGATAATGACATTAAAATTTTTTTTATTAAAGTTTGAGCATCTTTTTGTTTAATTTCAGCCGTTAATCTTAATATTTTATTCCCCCAATGCCCTTCGAATTCAATCTCTTTAAATTTATCAACATGAGAAATTTCAAGTGTAGATAAAAGAGAATTAGTTATCATATTTTTATCCTCCGTAGCATGTACTACTATATCGATATTAGAACTCAAAAATTGAAGTACTCCAGTTTGATGATGAGGTTCCAATTTCTTTTATATATAGTATATTGTGACTAGTGATTGCCTATTCTATTTTACTAGACTATTACGAATATACTATTCCGAATAAGAATATTAAAAAAAATTTGTTCATTTGAATCCAAATGTATTGGTGTTTGCAAATTTCTATACAGCAATGGGGGAGGGAGCCTCTATTTGTTTGGCTTCAAATATTGATCTAGATTCTGGTGTGGAAATCAATTTAGATTTTTTGATTCCTAAATGTCTAATAAATGTAATTCGCTTTGATTCAACTAATAATTCCTTACTAAGTCCTCCTAATGTAACTTCCTGAATAAATTGATCAAGATTTAGCTGTATTATTTTTTCATTTAACATCTTGTTAATTAATGATCGAAGTTCATGTTTTGCAGATGTATTGACTCTTCGTTGAGTGAATATAACAATTGATAAACGAAAAGTGTAACCGTCTGATGTTGTATAATTCTTAATGAAATTTATCATTGAACTCCCTCGCCTTATAAGGCTCCTCAAGTACTCTTTAGCATATTCATGACCAACAAATATCGTGCTAGCAGTAGCAGTAGTAAGTTTATCTATTTGAAGGAATACCTTAATTTGATGTTGATTTGGATCCTGTTTATAAATATCATATAATGTATTCTCTATAATTCTTCCTTTTGAATT
>DAIPKY010000110.1:0-4806 GCA_036769505.1 Nitrososphaeraceae archaeon | reverse complement strand
TAGAGATTGGATATGATTCACTTTATCCAATTCAAGAACAAGCTATTTCTAATGGACTTTTAAGAGGCGAAAATTTACTTATAACATCTCCTACAGCGAGTGGAAAGACACTCATAGCAATTATGGCTGCTTTAAAAAAAATGGAGAAAAAAGAGAAAGTGATCTATATGACACCACTTAGGTCTTTAGCAAGTGAAAAATATCATGATTTTTTAGAATTAAACTCTATTAATTTTATTAACAACAATAAAAATTTAGCAACAGTTACTAAAAACATAGACATTGAAAAAAATTCTTTAGCCAAAAACAAAAAAGGAGAAAACAGAAAGAATAAAAGTTTTATTGTAAAGCTTGCAATGGGAAATTATGATTCTCGAGGTAATGATCTTCTTAATGCAAATATTGTAATTTTAACTAATGAAAAATTGGATGCACTAATTAGAAATGATAGTGAATTATTATCTAATGTAGGATTATTTGTTATAGATGAAATTCATCTAATGGGTGACAAAGATCGTGGCCCAACGCTGGAAATGATGATAACAAAAATTAAAAAATTCTATCAAGAAGCCCAAATTCTTGCTTTAAGCGCAACCGTTTCTAATTCCAAAGACATAGCTGAATGGTTAAATTGTAAATTAATAGAAAATAATTGGAGACCGACTGAACTGCGTGAAGGTGTATATGATAGTGGTATAGTCCGTATGAATAATAACACCAAAATCAAGATAAATAATTATTATAATTTTCAATCTATTCCTGTATCGGTTGCAATAGATTCTTTGGAAAGTGGAGGTCAAGCTATAATTTTTGCTGAGACTCGTAAGCGTGCTGCTTCACTTGCTGCAAAGTCTGTCCAGGGTGTTTTTAGGTTGTTAGATAAAGATCAGAAAGAAAAAGCTAAAAAGTCAGCATTACAATTATCAAAAATTTCAGATGATACGGATATTACTAAAAATCTTATCGAGATGGTGTCAAAAGGTGTAGGTTTTCATCATGCTGGATTAAGTCAACCCATAAGAGAAATAGTTGAAGACTCATTTAAAAAAGGAGTAATTAAATTACTCATAGCAACTCCAACCTTAGCAGCAGGTGTAAATCTACCAGCACGTAGAGTAGTATTATCAAGTATTTTACGATATGATTACGATATTGGAACAAATATTCCAATTAGTATTTTGGATTATAAACAATTTTGTGGTAGAGCAGGAAGGCCACAATATGATACTTTTGGAGAAGCAATAATTATACCAGAATCAGGTATGAATTCTGAAGAATTATATGATCATTATATCCTTGGAACTCCAGAACCTATTAATTCAAAACTTTTTAATGAAAAGGCATTACGTTTCCATATTTTAAGTACTATTTCTACTATTCCTGGTTTGAAAAAATCAGAATTATATGACTTATTTCTAGATACATTATTTGCCCAGAATTATAGAAAATCGACTATAGTTTTCAAAATAGATGTTGCACTAGAATCGCTTGAAAAATGGAATCTTATTAAATCAAAAAATGAAAGATATATTGCAACTGATTTTGGCAAAAAAACTTCTATCTTATATATAGATCCTCTTACCGCCATCGAATTTAAAAATGAATTAGATACATTAAATGAAATAAATACAAATGAATCGTTAAAGACAATAACTCGACATACACAGAATGAATATAATAATCTCATTCTAAAATTTCTACATGTTATATCTGAGTGTTCAGACTTTTATCCAAAGCTTACCTTAAGGAAAAAGGATATGGATTATTTTTATAACTTTGTCAATAAATATATGGATGAGGATTTATTATTTGACCTAAATGAATACAATTGTTCAAGGAGTTTTTTGGGTTTATATGAATGGATTAATGAGAGTAGTGAAAGAACCCTAGGTGATAGACTTGGAATCGAACCTGGTGATATGCATAGAATTGTAGAATCAGCTGATTGGTTATTATATACATTAAATGAATTTGCTAAATTGTTTAATAGGGATGATGTTCTCGAGACCTTATCGGATCTTCGAATTAGAACAAAGTATGGAGTGAAACAAGAATTGCTTCCACTAATTAAGTTAGAAGGTGTAGGAAGAATACGAGCTAGAGCGTTATATAATGCTGGATTTGTTGATATTAAAACATTGAAATCAACCCCAGAATCCACTATATCTAGTATATCTAAAATTGGGCCATCAATTGCAAAAAAGATCAAAAAACAAGTAACATGAGTAAGTCAATATTAAGTCAATATTCATTTTTCATCTACTAAAAAGAATATGAATATTATTATTTTTATATATATAATCAATTAAAAATATACATATATAATAATGAAAACAAACTAGTGGCTATATTATATGATATTTTCTGACATCAATTCACTTATTATGGTATTAATTTATGGAGTATTTGCTTCTGCTATTTCGTTTTTGACGGTTTATTTTGCTATGCCAAAAGCAATTGCATTTCTACTGGAAAAAGGTATGATAGTACAAGATTATCATAAATCTGAAAGACCAAAGGTTCCTAGACCGGCAGGTCCAATTCTAATAATAGGGGTTACACTATCTTTAATGGTAATTTATTGCTTAACATTCAACGAAAAAATTCTGGCTATCTTGTTTACTACTGTTATTGCTTTTATAATAGGCTTTATAGACGATAAAAAAGTAATGCCAGGTTGGTTCAAACCTGTTGCATTATTAATTGCTGCTTTGCCTATTCTATTATTAGGGGCGTATGATACTAATCTAAATCTTATATTTGGTAATGCTTTTATTCCACTCTTATACATACCAGTTATTCTAATAGCTATTCCTGTAATTGGAAATACTATTAATTCTATTGATGTATTGAATGGGGTAGCTAGTGGTTTTATACTAATTGCATGTATTCCTTTAATTATTAGTGTCTATATATTTGGAAATGTAGAAGTTTTTTTAGCCTCGCTTTCTTTATTTTTCGTAACCCTTGCTTTTTATAAATTTCACAAATTTCCAAGTAAAATATTTCCAGGAGATTCGGGTACTTTGCTATTAGGTGCGATGTACGGTGCAATAGCCATAACAGGCAAATCAGAACTTATTGCAATTATTGCATTACTTCCTGCAATATTTAACTCATTTCTATTCCTTTCTAGTGTAAAAAGAGTAGTTGAACATAGAGAAATTACAGCAAGGCCTACATCTTTAACGGATGATTTTAAACTATCCGCATCTACAGATAAAAAAGCTCCAATTACACTCTTAAGACTACTTTTAGTTGACGGACCACTTTCAGAACATGAATTAGTTAACAGAATCTTTAAACTAGCAATCTTTTCATCAATTTTAGCATTAATTTCAATTGTTATCCAATATTATTTTGTCTTGGGTGGGAAAATTTAAAATGTCCAGTCTATTTTTGCTTATTGGAGTTATTTGGTTTACACTTTTAGCAATATCTGCATTTCTAGTAATTTTTATTGCACCAATAGATATTGTAATTTTTAATAATAGAACAGATCTGTATATAACTTCAATAGTACAGGCAACGATAGCTATATTGATAGTATTAATGTTAATAGCCTTTTTGAATTATTTAAAGAAGCTTTATATCCAAAAAAAATTACATATAGAATAACAATTCCTTTTCATTATTATTACTTTTATTAATTCAATAAATTAAAATCCAATTGAAATTAAAACTTATTATAAATGGATGGATTGGACTTGAATTTATCAAATACTGATGAGGAATATGTTATCAATTTATGGAAGGCTTTTTGTAGATCTAGAAAAGCTCTTTCTTTTGAATACAATGCTACCGAAGCAGTTATTAATAAATGGGATAACCGATTTTTTAAAATTTCTTCAATTGAACAAATTAGAAAATATGTACAAGAAAATATTACAATCGAGGGGCATGTTTTAGATGATCCATTCTAATTATTTTTATTCTGTTATTAGCCCGAAATATTTTTCTCTGCTACATATACTGATTTTATTTTTGAAAATCCTCTTTCTTCTAAAAATAACCAATTTTTTCCACAAATAACGCATGTTATTATTTTTTCCCTAGGTAAAAATTCAAGCTCATGATGACTGCAACGTATTTGATATTCGAATTTCATAGCTTCCATTTCTTTTATTGTATCAATATGTCTGACCGAGTTTTCTGTCACGATGCATTCATCAGTCCTATTTTTATAGTGAGGTTAATATCAGTTTTATCTATCATAATTTTTTCTATAATTTATTAAGGATATTCAACTATATTATTTTTTCAATCAAAAATTTTAGTATATATCTATGAGTCTACAATCCAAAATAAAATATTAAATCTATAACTTTTATCTATATTAATTTTAATGAAAATATTAATAGCAAAATTAAATAATTAAATCTGTATTAATATAATATATGAAAATAACGATCTATAGTTTTCTATTTCTTACGGTACTTGTAGCCTCAATATCACTATTTACCAATACAGATGCACAATTAAAACCAAATGTTAAGATTTCACCTACGTGTGGTGATACTAGTGGATATGGAATGAAGTTAAATGTAAATGGATTTGAACCTAATAGCAATGTTGGATGGAAATTAGTTCATCCAGAAACACAAACAATTCCTACATATGGTTATTTTGCAACAAATAATACAGGAGGTTTTTCAGAATCTGAATATATTGAAGGAGAATTAGAGGAGGGCAAATATGAAATTCAATTCTTCGATGATGCTGATAATGATGGCAAAGCAGATCAAGGTAAAAAAGAATTTATTGTATCCATGTCTACTCCATGTGAAGAATAGTAAAATATTTATT
>DAIPKY010000340.1:0-1594 GCA_036769505.1 Nitrososphaeraceae archaeon | reverse complement strand
TAACAATAATCTAATAATGTCTTTTGTTTGTATTCATTGTCTTTATTACTTTTTTCTATTGCTATCAAATTTGATACTTTCAATCCTACTTTTCTTATGGGTAAAAATTTTCTCGTAGGAATAACCAAATTATTGTCTTCCAAATCAAATTTATCTAAAACCTCTTCTATTAGAGATTCGATACTTTTTCTTTCGCTTTGATATTTGATATACGACTTTTCTCTAGTTTCAATACTAAAATCGGTTCTCATTATTTTTATTCCAACGGTTCTAAATTGATATTTGTTGTTCTTTATCCTTTCATAAAGTTCATCAATTAACTCATATAAAGATTGTTTTATTATCTCTTTATCATATGTTATAAATTCTAATGTAGATTCATTGCTTAAAGATATGTGATTTCTGCGTGGAAGAACTGGCTCATTGTCTAAACCATTTGCAACTTGCCACATCCATGTTCCTATCTTCTTTCCAAACCTTTCTATAAGAAGTTGAACATCTGTATTTGATAGTTGACCTATAGTTTTGATATTCATTTGTTCTTTTAGAATTTTTTGTGTTTTGATTCCTATTCCTGAAATTGTTTCAACATCTAATGGATTGAGAAAAGTTTTCAATTCATTAAAATGTATTATAGTAAGACCATCAGGTTTTTGATAATCAGATGCAATTTTTGCAACTGATTTTGTTGGTGCTATACCTATAGACGTTAGTAAGCCACCACATTTTTCTTTTATAGATTTTTTAATGTCTTGCGCATATTCTTCTACCGTTACCTTAGTAGTAGAAATTTTATTTGTACAGTCTAAATAAGCTTCATCTATGCTTGCTTGTTCAAAAATATCTGCATAATCTTCTAATATTTCCATAACTTTATTTGATATTTTTTCATAGAATTTTTTGTCTACTCCGTGTAATATTAAATTAGGACATAATTCTAATGCTTTATATAATGGCATTGCTGATTTTATTCCCAGTTTTTTAGCCTCATAAGAACATGTTGTTACTGCACCTTTTGTAATGTTATTGCTATCCTGAGGTGTCATAATAACCGCATGAGGTTTTCCTTTTAATGATGGGTTTTTAATCTCTTCACAAGAAGAGTAAAATGAATTAATATCGACATGCAAAATTGCTTTGCCTCTCCATTGCTTTTTATTAGCCATATAGACACCTTTCAATTACCCAAATGATTGGTATTAGATAGGATTAAACTTTCATTTAACCATATAAAATTTTTCTTCAAAATGTATAGTTATTGCATATGCGAAAGTTATAACAAATGGAATATAATAATTATTGATTGATTCACAATAATTATGTGGTGACAATGGAATAGGATTTAATTAGGTCTTTCCATTTTATTATATTATCAATTTTTATTTTAGTATAAATTTTTGAAGAACACCCAAGAAAATATCTATTAAAGATTAAAAAAAATTACAGTAATAACATTCTGATTATTACAGAATTAGAAGAAAGTTTGAATAAACTTCATATATCAAAATAAATAACAAAGAGAATTGTCAACCTTTAAAAAAAAATTAGGATATATACTTGGAATTTTTTTTATCTTAATAAGTTTATACGGCCT
>DAIPKY010000339.1:0-1603 GCA_036769505.1 Nitrososphaeraceae archaeon | reverse complement strand
AAATATAATGACTATATCTCCCAAAGTTCAAAATTATTTTTATTATAATATTCTTCTTTTAAATTTTAGATATTATCCTGCTGATGAATCTTTAAGTTCATATTAAGAATAATTTTTCTGTATATACCTTAGTTTTGATTCTATTTTTTTTTTTGAACTATAAAATTGTGTCAAAATCAGTTCACACATCTTCGATTGTGAGCCTACGAATACGTTTTAATATCTACTTTATCGAAAGGTTCACAAACAAATTTCTATTCTATTGTATTTCTATTCTGAAATAAATCATATTAAATATTTTTGATTATTCTCTTTTATTCATTGTTACTATTTTCTTCCTACAATACATATCGTTTCATTATCCATTTTTATAGATCTGCTATGGTTTATATTGTTATTATTATTGACAGATACATATTTTCTCTCTACCTCCTTTGCTAGTGCTTTCCATATCTCTTCTCTTCTTGTTTCCGTTTCATTAGTCAATATATTTTGAAGTGGAGCAATTATCTCTTTAGCAAAGTTAGTATAATCTTCAGCTGATGCAAATTGAAATACAACGTTAAGATATTCAATATGTATATCTCTGAATCCTGCTTCAACTAGAGCATCTTTTACTATATTTATATTAGCAAGACTGAATGGGCTAAGAATTTTAGCATAAGTAGAATGATTACTAGTCATAGTGGAAGAAATACCAATCTCTCTTGTTACAAAATCTATAGCAGCATAAAGTTTTGGAACTTTTGCAGGTTCAGACCAGACAGCAGCCGCTACTTTTCCACCAGAAGATAATAGTTTATATATATTTGTTAAAGTTGAAGTGAGATGTGGAAAAAACATTAGCCCCCATCGACATAGAACTGCATTAAAAGATGACAATTGTAGTAGAGGTTGCAAATCAATATCTATTCTTTCAGCATCAATTTCTTTAAATTCTACAATATCTTGTAATCCAAAAGACACAGCTCTTTGTTTTGCAATCTTTAACATTTGTAGAGATATGTCCGTAGCCAATACGTGTCCTTCGACACCAACCTTTCTTGCTGCAGTTATTGCTGGCTCCCCAATACCTGTTGCTAGATCTAAAACCTTGTCACCTTGTTTAATTTCCGCAAGTTTTATCAATCTTTCGTTAACTATCTGTGCATCTTGTTCAAAGGTTTTCCACCATTTCTGCCATCCTTCCGCTACCATATCCCAGCTTTTACGTTGGCTAGTTTTGTATTGCTCGGAATCAAATGATGATGGGGAAGATGACAATGATCAAGATATATTTCTATATCTATTAAATGGTTTATGAATACTCTACATTAATAATTAAGTATGTATAGCTAAAAATAATATTTGTTCTAATCATTAATTTAAACAAAAAAAATTTTTAGTAATTAACATTCTTTATATAGCCATCATTTAAACTATCGGTTATAAAGCAATAATATAAAATAATAAGAATTCATAAACATCTTTTATTATTTCCTGTATGTTGAAACTATTTAATACCACTTAATGGCAGGATTCAAATTCACTGATCCCCTTTCTTTTTTATCGTCTATTAGAAATTGTTCGATGAGAATTAAAATAAGTTACCAAATTAATAAAT
>DAIPKY010000109.1:0-4839 GCA_036769505.1 Nitrososphaeraceae archaeon | reverse complement strand
TTAATTACGAGTATAAAGTAGTTACAAAGAAAATCAGTAAAAACAAAGTAGTAGTAAGAGATCACGATAATAATGAAAAAGAAATCATAATAATCAGCAATAAAAATACGTGTCCAACTCAATCAAATACTGTTGAATTAAAAGGAAAAATAGGCCCAAAGGGAATAAGACTACTTGCTGATTTTGATCCATGTAAGATTAATGACGGAAGTGTAACCTTTAATATTCCAAATAGTCCAAATATAAAACTAGCAGCAATATATATAGACAAAACTGGTAACAATCATGCAGGAACACTCATAGATCCTGTGAAAATTCAAAATCTCAATAACAGACAAGGATTATACACAACTGACTTAGATGATAAAATGAAAGGAATAAGTCCAGTAACAGGAAAAGGTAATACTCTAACAAAAATCAATGGACTTGCTTTATATAATAACGGAAATATCCCAATACAATTTAAAGGAGGTAATACTGCTGCATTAACAGCAACATTTACCAAATGATTTTATTGATGTAGTAGGAGACAATGAAATACAATTTCTTGTCAAGGCGTGATAAATAAAAAATTTACTATTTTTGTTATTTAAATAATAATGGTGTGTGATGTTTGCCTTTACTAAAAAATTTTATTTCATGATCAAAGTAAAAAATACTGGCTCTGTTGATTATTAAAATTTCTCTTATTTTAAAAATTTTTTAAATTCTCAACTCATCTAATACTGTATCATCGATGGGACTAACTTGCAATTCTTTTTCTTCACCTTTTTTTTCATCACTACATCTTACTCTTACCTTTGATAATTCACATTTAGGTGAGTCAGAATATCTTAATGCAGTTGCTGCTGCGATTTCAATCTCTTTCTCAGATTGTTTTTTTGATCTCAATATACACGTCGGACCTACATGATTACTGACTTCAATAATAATATCATCATCGAGTTTTAAAGACTCTAAAACTTCATTTTCCATTTTATTTCTTCCAACAATCAACTTTGTATACTTTGAAAGACGGAAATGTCTACCAATCTTTAACAGTTCTACATCATTCATATCAGGAAGAGTGTCTTTACTATGAGCATAGAGATCTCGTACTCTTTTAGAAAAAGCTGGATCGGTTAATAAACAACCCCCAGCTGCATTTGGAGGATCTGCAATATCATATTTTTTTGCTAATTGTAATTGACCTCTTCTAGATCTCCCTTTAATATCACCTAGTTTCTCTCTCTTGACCAAGCCTTGCGCTTCTGCGTCAGTTAAAGGAAGATGTCTGAAAGATAAAGGTCTAACAATTTTCCCATTTGTTTGGGTTTCATTTTCAATAATTTTTAAAGCATTGCCATTTTGACTCATAGGCCTTTGGCCTAACACTTCTCCTGTTACAATAAAGTCTGCACCAATTTTTTCCATATGTTCTTTTGCAGCATTATACATCATACCTCGGCAATCTATACATGGATTCATTCCAGAACCATAACCATACTTTGGATCTTTTAGCATTTTCAAATATTCCTCTCCAAAATAAACTGTCTTTAAATTTATTCCTAAGTCAATTGCTACCTCTTTCACACGATGTCCACAACCTTTGCCACAGTCAAAATCACAGAAGGGTGTTTTTACAGCTATAGCTTCAACTTCTACACCCTGTTCTTGCATCATTCTTACTGCTAAATTACTGTCAAGCCCACCAGATAGAAGAGCAACAGCCTTCGGTGTATGGTTTTTTTTATTACTATTACTATTGTTATTTTTAGTATTATTATTATTTTTATTATTATTATTTTTTGAATGATTATCATCATCAGTATCTTTTAATTGATTTTTTGGACTACTAGCCATTGCAGTAATGGCTTTTACAACTAAGAAGCTCTATTTATTGCTAAGTCAAATAATATATATTAATAGCAAACACCATTGACAAATATGGTATTTGAATCGATCCCTAATTTTGATCAATATGTGGTAGTAGCTGTTGGGTTGTTTATTGTAGGAATGTTTTCGGTAATGGTATATGAAAAGTCAAATTCATCATCAACAAATAAACAAGAAGAAAAACGATCATCTTAGTCGCCATCATCAGAAACCCGATAATAGTATTTATTTTACATCTTTAAGATCCGAAAATCTTGAAGACGTAGTAATAAATCAATTCAATAAATTTGGTTTTCCCCTCCTAACAAATATTCAAAACCTTGGGATAAAAGTAATAGTAAGAGACTATGATTCTTTACTAGTCGCACCCACTGGATCGGGAAAAACTGAAGCAGCAATTGTCCCTATAATAAAATTAATTTCAATTAATAAAAAAGAGAATGGTATTAAAGCTATTTATGTAACCCCATTAAGGGCATTAAATAATGATGTACTCAGACGAATAGTTCGCTATGCTGAAGAAGAAAATTTAACTATTGAGATTAGACATGGAGATACCTCTGCAAAAAACAAAAAGAAAATAACCGAAAATCCACCTGATATACTTATAACCACTCCTGAATCGCTTTCAGTTCTTTTGACAATTTCAAATATAATCAAAGCTTTGCAAGCTTTAAAATGGGTAGTAATTGATGAAGTCCATGAATTAGTGTCTAACGAAAGAGGATCACATCTATCTCTTTCTATAGAACGGTTACAGTCATTATCAAATCACAAAGTTACAAGAGTAGGATTATCAGCTACATTGGGAAATCTTAAGGAAGCAGGAAGTTTTATAGCAGGATCCGAAAGAAAATGTGCGATTTTGCATGATAAATCTATGCGAGAGTATGACTTGGATGTAAAATACGTACAAGGAACGATTAATGATGTATCAAATTTTATAATCGATTATATACAATCGAATAAAATAACTGGTTCTGTTCTATTATTTACAAATACAAGAGATGAAGCTGAATATTTTGGAACTATTTTGAAAAATCAAAAAGAGATTGATATTGACGTTCATCATGGGTCTTTATCAAGAGAAATACGTGAAGATACCGAATCAAAGTTAAGAACAGGAGTAGCAGGTATAGTTGTATGCACTTCATCATTGGAGTTAGGATTAGATATTGGTGCAGTGGATCTTGTAATACATTATGGTTCCCCAAGACAAGTATCAAAATTGATGCAAAGAATTGGAAGAAGCAGACATCAAAAAAGAAGATCTGCAAAGGGGTTAATAGTTACTAATGTTCCAGATGATGAAATTGAAGCGTATGCATTGGTAAATAGAATGAAGAATAGGTCTGTTGAAGATCAACCAATGCATTCTCATTCACTTGATGTTCTAGCTCATCATTTAGTTGGTCTCTCACTTCAGTCAAGAGAAGAGGTCGAGGTTTCAAAGGCTCTTTCAATAGTCAATAAAGCATATCCATTTAAAGATGTCTCCCTGATTGATATAAATGCATGTTTAGACCTTTTAGATAAAAATTATATTATACGATATGATCCTGCTGAACAGACTTTTAAAAGAAGAATAAAAGCATACAAATATTATTTTGAAAATCTATCGATGATACCCTTTGTATTAAAGTTTCAGGTAATAGATATTATTAGTAAGAAAAGAATTGGAACACTGGATCAAAAATTTGTTGGAGATTATGGGGAAAAAGGTAATGTTTTTGTGTTAAAAGGGGCACAATGGAGAATTGTGTCTATAGATGAAAGAAAAGCAGAGGTTAATGTAGAACCATTATATGGAACAAAGATAAATGTTCCGTATTGGGTAGGAGAATTAATTCCAGTAGATTATAATACTTCCAAAGAAGTTGGAATAATAAGGAATTTATCAGTCAATAAAAGATTTGATCTTGTTAATAATGTTATAAATAAGTTTGAAAATACTTTCAATGTTATTCCAGATTCAAAAAATATTGTTGTAGAAAGCTCTCATTTACAAAATCAGATTGTTATTCATTCTACCTTGGGCACCAAAGTAAACAATACACTTGCCTCCCTTTTTTCTACAATGATTTCTTCCAAGGTTGGTCATATTGTAGAAACAAGAAGTGATCCATACAGAATACTTTTAACATCTTCAGTTAGAATGACACAACATCATATAGAATCGGTGTTGGAAGGTTCATTTGATATAGACGCTATTCTTATAGCCTCTTTTGGAAATACATACCATCTTAATTGGAAGGTTTGGATGGTAGCAAAAAGGTTTGGTATGATAAGTAAAGAAGCCCTATACGATAAAAAAATCGCCCGTATGATTTATGACAAGTACTCCAAAACACCAATAAGTGCAGAATCAATTAGAGAATTAATTCACGATAAGTATGATACATCTTTGACAAAAGGAATTCTGAACCAATTCAAAAATAAAGAGATTAAATTGCATTGGTTTCAAGTTGATGACTTTTCAGAGCTGGCAAAGCCTGTCGTTGATCATTCTACCAAGTTTTCTGCAACTCCCTTGTCGATTGAAACTGGAATAATGGAACTTGTAAAAGAAAGATTGCTAAAAACTAAACAAAAACTAATATGCATAAGATGTGGAAAATGGGAAAGGACCTTTGAAGTAAAGGATCTTCCAGAAAATATTGTTTGTCCTTCTTGTAAATCGCGACTTGTTACTTCTACCTTTTGGTATGATACTGATCTGCGAAAAATTATATCCAAAAAAGTAATAGAAAGGAAAAAGGTACCACCAGAAGAGGATCACAAATTTGAGCGAGCATGGAAAGTTTCATCATTAATAAACAATTTTGGTAAACAAGCAGTGTTGGTTTTGGCAGGTCATGGAATAGGAGCTGATACAGCCGCAAGAATCCTTCGAGACTATGTGGATGAAGATGAAATGTATAAACAAATTTACAAAGCAGAAAGACAGTATATTATAACAAGAGG
>DAIPKY010000108.1:0-4847 GCA_036769505.1 Nitrososphaeraceae archaeon | reverse complement strand
GATAGTCACCAGACATGAAGAAGATTTGCTGCCAGGTGGAAAATATTATGATGGTGGGGACAAAGAATAGATAGAAAATTCGATAATCCAAACTTTACTTTTCTTCATACAGATGAAATAAATAAATAATATTATAAAAACTTAGAATTCTCATTGATTAGTTCTGAATAAAAATAATGATACAGAGTTACTGTAAGTTTTGGAAGTGGTTCTAATGGTTCAACCATCAATAATCATCGTTTTATATTGCAATTTTCAGAGTTTAACTTGTAATTATAAAGTTTTTAGAAATATATGGTTCATTACAAAGTGGGTCAGAGTGAAATTTGTTTAATATCATCTATTAATATTCATTTTAATCCTAGAGGACTATATCTACATAGGACCACAATGTATGTCAAATTTGTTTCACATCTCACTGGCCCCTTATAGTAAAAGGGGGCTGTAATTCTAATAAGGAAATGAAAGTACAAGGATAGTTAAAAAAAATAAAAATAACCAAACTGTTATTCTTAGATGCAGAAATTGATTTATTTTTGATCTTTATTATCATGTTACCTAGCGTATAACACATTTGGTTGGTCAAATTTCTTTAGAATTCTTTTCTCACATTCTTGACCTTCTGGAGGTCTTAAATCATCACTAGCAACACATGCAAGAAATTTGTCTCCAATGTGAATTAACCCAATATCGGTATTCCTATCAAAAATAAAGGTCCTGCTTATAGGGCCATAACCAATTTTATTAAGTTCATTTTGAACGTCGTATATAACCTCTGATTGGATTTGGCCTTTAATCATAGCCATTATCTTTAATTTTTTAGTATCCATTCTATCTTCCATAGGGGAATATACTGTAATTATCACTTTGTCACCATCAATTTCCATGCCAGGACTACGACCATAGCTATAATCGTTGTAGAATTGACTAGCTTCATATAATGTGTTATAACGGTAATTTTGGCTTTTTAAGTAAACTTGAGATGATGGCTTAAAGAGACTTATATAATTAGGCATATCTACTGATTGTAGGTCTCCCTCATTGCAATCAAAATTAGTAAAAGAATCATACTCTTGCATCAAATCTCTGATGTGATATGCACAGACATGATATTCATCGTTAGCACTTGCTTCGACAATATCATTTTTCTTATTTACCATAAGATCAATTGTTATAGTTGGTATGGATCTATCTATTTCAGATAATGGTACATCTTTTTTGATCTCTTCACCATTTAAAATGGAACTAATTCGTAAAAAGCCAACTCTTTCGAGATTTTGTAGATAAATTTTAGCTTTAACTACTAGTTTGTCATTGTCAAACCCTTCATATTCGTTTGTGATGATTGGATATTGTGAATTCATCCTACCATCCTCATAGTTGTTATAGAAACTATTTCCTTCTGCTGCCGAGCCATAATTATCATAGTTGTTATAGAAACTATTTCCTTCTGCATAGCCATCTTCCATAGCTATTGCATTTGAGTGAAAGTTAAGATTAGGTGTCAGTAGCATTATTGATAAACTAATCAAAGGCACCAGTAAGTAGAATGAGATATGCATATGTACTGTATGTTTAAATAGTTTATTTAAAATACGATAGAGTATTCAGAAACATATTACATTCATGGATTAGTAAATTATCTATATTAATTGTATGTTATATGATTTTATATGAAAACATTCACATAAGCATTAATAGATTCAAATATAGATTACCTCATTCGAATATTTTTATATTAAATCTTAAAATAGTAACTCATTTTTTTACCAAACTTTATTGCATAGAAGAATACAAAATCTATTATCACTATCCATTCTGTAATAATCTGTTATAACATTGTATCCGTGGTTAACTTCTATTACATTTATATTATTTATTTTTTTATATTTAGTCATTAATAAAAGAGACAAAACCATTATTAATTTTTTATATTATACTTATTAGAATAAATTGTTTCAAATCTATCTTCAAAATAAAAATTATTTTTCAAATATTTATACTGTTATACTTATTCCTTTTTGTTCTCTGTTGTTACTAAATCAAATACCTATATTCAGTGATTATAGCCAACAAAATAACTATATCACTTTCCCTGAGTATAACTTTATAGCAGTAGGGGATTGGGATTGTAATGAAGAAACAAAAAGAACTATTCAAAACATTATCGCTATGGATCCAGAATTGATAATTACCACCGGTGACCATGTAAAAAATGCAAAATCTGCCAGATGCTGGATTGAGATGTCTCAACCAATAAAAGAAAAATTTCGCATAGCAGTTGGGAATCACGATGTTGAATTTGCAAATATATATAAACAGATTATGGACTACCATCAATTAGGAAATCCTTATTATTCACACGACTTCGGAAATATTCATTTTATTAGTATGTCTACTGAACATCCGTTTGAACCTGGAAGTAGACAATATTGGTTTATTAAAAGTGACCTAGAAAAGACTTCAAATGACCCAAAAATTGATTGGATAATAGTTCATCAACATAAACCATTATTCTCAACGAAGCAGGACAAGATTGTTGCAGAAGAACTACGAGATATATATCAACTCCTCTTTCAACAATATGGTGTAGATTTGGTAATATCAAGTCACAATCAGTATTATGAAAGGACATATCCCCTCTTGTATAATTACGAAAGTGGTAAAGAGCCAATAATTGCAGATCATTCACAATCAGAATATCTACCTACAGATGGAATAGTCTTTCTGACCGTAGGAACTGCGGGAGATGAATTAGATCCTGTCATAGAACATCCTATGTTTTACGTTGTCCAAGAAAGCGAATTTGGATTCTTAAATATTATGATTGAGAACGGTGGTAAGACATTAGTCGGAGAATTTCGTACAAATGATGGCTATGTATTAGATTACTTTAAATTAAATACTTTGAAAAACCCATTAAATAAACAAGGGATAATACCAGAACAAATTCATTACAGCAAAGAGATACACTACTAGAAAATAAAAATTCAAATTGATCAAAAAGAATATAATAAAATATATAATGCTTTTTTAAAAATATCTAAAAAAAGAATTGAAAGCCATTAGTAATTTTTTTATCAATTGTATATTCTAATATTTTATCATTTGGACTTCCAATAATAATGTATATTTCAATATCTAAACCATACTTACTATATTTTCTTTTCTTCCTTCTAGTTTTTCTCTCATCTCGTATTCTATTTCTTGATATAGAGATACAATGTATTCCGAAAAAGTAGTTATCTCACTTCTTTGAGGGAATCGTGTCTTTTTTGAAAAAAATTGGTGTATACAATTGCAGAACATGATATTCAGAAGTTTACTTATTACAGATGTCTTTTTTTTAAGGATGAAATTTTGTTCATTCTAGCTAGTTATTTCAAAAGTACCCATCATCTTTTTGAATAAGTTTAGATATTTATCATATTGTTCATCTAGAATAGCCATAAAAGATATTTTATAGAGATTTATGCCATTGGTAGTATATATTTCATAATTCGTAATCTCATTGGATGCTTCTTCCGTTAGTAAAGGTGATTTTGCACTATATAAATATTGAAATGCTTTTTTATCTTCTCCAATTGTTGTCTCGTTTAAGGCAATTGGTCTATATCCTTCAGAAAGATTATGATAAAAACTTTCTTCTCGAGTATAATTTTCAAGTGAAAAGTCTGCGGTAGCAATTGGATAAACGCTAACTGAGATCTCAGGTAACTTCATACATGGTAACGATGAACATTCAGCTTCAGCACCAAATAGAGAAGAACCTTCTTTAACCCATTCATCTGTATATTCAAACTGTACACCTGACAGAGGATCTTCAAAAATTAGGGAATCCCTATTAGATTGGGAATAAGATAGATTAATATTTGAAGTAGTTAATATTATCATAATTATTATAGGCATCATCAATATGTTATAATTTGAAGTATATTGAAATTTCATTAGAAATAGGGCATAATTTAATAAATATATATTTTTAAAATTTCATTAGAATTGAAATATTCAAGATTGCAACAGTTGAATTGAATATTTTAACTTGGTCTAGTTTGTTTAATAGTTTGTTTAGTAGGCTATTTATAATATTGTTATTGTTATTAAATTTCTCTTTTCTTTTAATATTAATTTCAATAATCCTATTCTTTATTTTCTCGGAAAATTCCCGAATATTTTTCATGATAGTGTATTACGAGTTTGTTGGCTCTTATCCTTTCCCATATTGATAAGTATTCGGATCTGTATCAGTGCATTAATATCGTTTAATATGCATTATGAAACCAAATGATCTTCCAAATTCATTTCCATCTAAAATTACCGATGAAAAAACTCCAAATAACAATGAAAGTATCTTCTCAGATCCTAAAAAAGTAAAAGTATTCTTATACTATACAGAAACAAAAGATATTCATAATGGAGAGATCTTGGGAAATAGGCTATATCAATATGATGATTTCATTGATGGTAAATTAGTTAATCCAAAATTGTTATTAGATTTACCTTTTATCATGACAATCACATAATGGAGGAGTTTTAGAAATAGGACCAGACAATAATTTATACATCATAGCAAGCGATATTAATTACGAAGGCATTCCTGAATACGTGACTTTAGCTCAGAATATACAAGGAAGTATATTCCCTAACGGTCGAGGAGGAGTATTGCCTATTATACCTGAGGCGAAACAGTTAATGATGGATTCACATTAGGAAAGGTAAGAAATTTAAGCAGTTATTATGGATATGGAATGAGAAATAGTTTTGGTATTGGATTTGATCCATTAACAGGTATTTTATGGGAAACAGAAAATGGATCTAACTATGTAGATGAAATAAATGTAATTTTC
>DAIPKY010000032.1:0-15111 GCA_036769505.1 Nitrososphaeraceae archaeon | reverse complement strand
AGCAACGACCACTATGAATAGATAGTGCGTTGTACGTCGTAGCCAGACCATTAACTTCCTACGATTGAAAGTTGTATATAAAATTTTATTTTTTTAGTGAAATAATTTGTATCCTTATCTTGTAATTATATTGTAGTTATTAAAACAAAAAAAATTTTTAAAAGTTTAATAGAATAAAAAAAGATTATGGACGCATAGGTCTTTCGTTTGCTATTTTTAAGATAAATATTAATCCTAAGACTTCTATAACGGTGAGTACAGACAATGCATACATGCCACTAGGCAATGGATAAGCCCACGGATATACAGTTATTCCAACATATATGCCACCAGCAGTTGCGATCCAACATAAGATAAATCCAAGAACGTAAACTCCATTCATGTTTTCTACTCTGCGACCTATCATACGTTCTATTTCATCACGATTTCCACCGTCAGCTCTCTTTCCACTGCTACTATATCCTTTTGGTAAAGTCATATAATAATAGTGTCTGAATATACCCTTTTAAATTTTGCTATTCATTTGTATAATAATGATATATTTAAGAAAGATTAATTGGGGTAGTTAGTAAATACAGGTTTTATTATTTTAAAAAAGGGCTTATAACATACATAAAGACAGAAAACAGCAAAACATATATCCATGTTATTCATTTTCCCTACTATACGAATATGATAAAAAGTGCATTAGCGATAACTATAGCTATAGTTATTGTGATGTCTACTGCAGTAACTCTTATTCCAGTTAAGGATGCAGAGGGTCATGGTGTTCAAGCACAGCTTCAAAGTCGATTCGTAAGAATTCAAGATGAAGCTTTTTCAGCACAAAATTTGCAAACTGGAGAGGAAATAACAGTGACTGGTACCTTACAAAGTCTTGTAAATAGGCCATTAAGAGCATGGATTTCGCTCTTTAGTGAATCTACTAATGCAGGTAACAGATGGGAATTTACTTCTAGAGACCCACCAGGTAACGTATTTGAGCTTCAACCCCAAGCTACAATTCCTTACACAGTAACTGCAAAAGCCCTAGAACCAGGAGTATATCACGTACATACACAGCTTAATGTTGCAACTGTAGGTCCAGGTTTAGGTCCAGGTCAAACCGTTCAAGTAACTGGTCCTGCAATCTTAAAACCCGTACCATGGGAAAATGTATGGTATCAAGTCATACTTATTGGCGCTGGACTTGGAGTAACTTTTGCAACTAGACCTTGGCAAGTTATTTAAATAACCTACTCTTTTTTTATTTTTAAAATTCTAATTTAAAATTCATATCCTACAAATACTATTATTAAGTAACGTTTATGGTTGGATTATTTATGTAACTTATTAAGTAATTTGTATTTTTGTCTTGTAGAATATATAAATAAATGGTATTGTTTAAGAATTAAAATAAAAATAATTGAATTTTAAAAACTATATTATATGTTATAAACCCAATTAATATGACATAAAATAAAAAAAGATAAACTTGGTTTGTTTATTGTTAAACAAACCATCATTTAGAATGATGGTTTACCAGTGATGTTTCTCATCTGGAATTAAACCAATCTGTTCTCTTTCAAAGTATTTTTCCAACTCTTGTGTCCAACGTTCTTTTGCAGAAGCTCCGCCTAGTCCTTTCCTTCTTAGCCAAAATGAAATTACTCCAAGCAGGAAGACCGCAAATAATATTGTACCGAAAATATACACCATAACATCGTAGAACAATGGATCATAGTTTGGACCTACCTGTTGAATTAGACTACTAAATCCGTTACTAATCATTGCACTGAGATTGGTTATAGCACCTACTACCATATCATATAGCAATCAAAGGCTATGATATATACATTTTGGTATTTATATTTTCATTGAACTTTTAAATATGATTATATACCTTTGTTAAAAGGTTATTAGAACTTGGATAATATTATTCTCATTAAAATACTATTAACTCAAAATATATAAATGACTAATTTTTAAAATAAAAAAAAAGGATTAGTATTTAGCTGGTTCTCTATGTCTACTTCTACTCATAGCAAAGAATGCAGCTGCAACACCACCGAATATTGCTACTAGTATTACTATAAAAATAGCGGTTTGACTAGAATCTGCACTTAACATAGATGTACCTGAACCATAAGCTCCTTGTTGTCCAGCATTAGAAACCTTTTCTTGTGCTAATTTTAATTCTTCTTCTAAATTCGAACTTCCGGTATATTGTGCTACCGCTGATTGAAGTCCAAACAAAGTAGTTCCTATCACCATTACTATTGCTGTAGCTATCCAGATATTTGGTTTATTCATCCTAATCTTCACTTTTAAATTCAATTATTTAACTTTTATCATACAAAATAAAATAATTAAGTAACATTTAAGATATACAATAAAAAATTAATATTAATATGGCTCGTACTCATGCTCATACTCATGGAAAATCTCATTCAATTAGGCCCGCTACTAAGGATGCCCCTAGTTGGATTAATCAAAAACCGAAGGAAATAGTAGAACTTATTGTGAAATTATCTAATGAAGGATTATCGCCAACTGAAATTGGATTAAAACTTAGAGATGAATATGCAATTCCTATTGTTAAACCAATATTAGGAAAATCAATCACAACGATTCTAAAGGATAATAACATTAGCTCTACAATGCCTGAAGATTTAAATAGACTATTACAGAAAGCATTAGGACTTCAAAAACATTTAAAAACTCATAATAGCGATCGTAGAAACGTTCGCTCATTAGAATTGATAGAATCAAAGATTCATAGGATTTCTAAATATTACAAATACAATGGAAAAATCCCTTCAAATTGGAAATATTCTGCAGTAATAGCACAATTAGAATAAATAATAATGGTTAAAAAAGAGCTTGAAACTGCTCTTAAATTCAATGGCGAAAGAATATATTCAAATATTGATAAAGATATTTTTTTAATTTCAAGAAGAACTTGTGATGGATTAATTGCTGGAACAATTATATCTACAGCATTATTAAAATTAGATACAAGATTTACTTTTAGAACAATTGATTATCTAGATCCTGATACTGTAACAAGGATAATTTCTGAAGATCATGATTTTAATATTTTTATTGATTTAAATATAGAAGACATTGGAAAAATTAAGAATCTAAAAGACAAGTTATTAATTATGGATCATAATATCATATCTCAAAATTTAAAGAATTATGAAGAATATTTACTAAACCCCTACATATATGGAATAGATGGAAAAAATGAGATATCATCAGGAGGATTAGCCTACTTATTAGCGGAAAAATTAAGTAAAGGAAATAAAAAATTGTCACTTTTAGCTATCGTTTCTGCATTAGCAGAAAAACAAGATACGGGAATTAAAAAATCATTGATTGGATTAAATTCCGAAATTGCATCTGTTGCATCATCAACTGGAATTGTCAACATTAAGACAGATTTAGTTTTTAATACTCTTGGATATAAGCCTATACATGAAGCATTAGCTTATAACATTTCACCATTTATAGAAGGTATTACATGGAACAAGGAAAATTGCTATAAAATTTTGAAAAATTCTGGGATTAATACTCATAAGAATGGAAAATTGAGAACTTTTGAAGAAATATCTGAAGAAGAAAAAAATATCATTTTAGATGCAATAACTAAATTCATTTTTCTATCAAGTAGAAATAATAGTAACAAAGAGATTATTGAGAATATTTCCAATGAACTAGTAAATCAATTATACGAATTTGTAAAAGAAGATAATAATAGTATGCTACATGATGGAAGAGAATTTGCGTTTGTAATCAATGCTTGTATAAGAAACATGAAGTCTGAATTAGCAATAGGAATATGCTTAGGAGAAAGAAACAATACATTGAGAGAAACTGAACAATTAACTAATAATTATAAAGCTAATATTGTTAACTCATTAGGGAAAATATTTAAAGAGAAATGGCGCTTTATTGATAATGGTTCATTTGTATTTATTAATGGAGAGGGTCTTTTAGTAGATGACAATATAAAAGAAATTGTTGAAATTTTAAGTGAATCAATAACTTTTAGAAAAAAATGGTTTTTTTTAAGAACTTTATCAAATGATAATAATTATAAATTTTATAGTATAAAGGGTAATAATTGTGATTTAAAATTTGATATTGATTCCATATTAAAACAATTCCCAGATATTATATCTCATGTTGATAGGAATATTCCTAATATATATACACTAAAAGTATCTTATTCAAAAATTGAAGAATTCATATCTATCGTAAGAAAAGGAGTTTCAACATATGAAAGAGAATCATCATCATAATTGTAGAATATTAGTTAATATTGAAATAGAGTTTGCAGAAGTAAAGGAAAGAGATGCAATCCTAAATACTTTATTGCCTGATAATATCAATTTTCCAAAAGAATTTTCTATGGAAATGTCAATAAATAATAAATCATTGATGATTAACACATCTTCTACTAAAATTGATACTATGATAAATACGATCAATGAGATACTCTATCATATTTCTCTTGCTACACAAGTGATAAAGTATGATTGATCCAAAAGATCTAAGAGATAATTTAGACAAAATTATAGATATGTTAGATAAAAGAAATTTAAAATTTCCTTTAAACGATTTAATAAACCTAGATAAAAAACGTCGAGAACTAATAGCAAGTCTACAATTAGAGAGACACAAAAAAAATAATATTGCTAATATAATAGCTGCGAAAAAAAGGAAAAATGAAGATATTTCGACTTATATTAAACAAATGGAAGATACTGGAAAGAGAATTAAATTACTTGAAGAAAATATCTCTTGTAATAATTCAAAATTTTATAGTTTGATAATGTTGCTTCCAAATTATGTACATGATTCTGTTCCAGTTGGAAAAGACCCAACAAATAATGTCATAATTAGAACTCTTGGAACAATCAAAAAATTTGATTATACAATAAGGAACCATATTGACATTGGAGAAAACCTGAACTTAATTGATACTGAAAAAGCTGCAAAGATATCAGGATCACGATTTTATTTTTTAAAAAATGATTTAGTAAAACTAAATCATGCAATAATAAGTTTCGCTCTTGATTTTATTTCTGAGAAAGGATATACGTTGTTACAACCACCATATATGATCACAAAAAATGCAATGGAAGGAGCAGTAATTTTAGAAGATTTTAAAGATGTAATATATAAAATTCAAGATGAAGATCTCTTTCTAATTGGAACTTCCGAACATGCTATGGCTGCAATGCACATGGATCAAATATTAGAAGGTTCCCAATTACCTATAAGATATGCAGGATTTAGTCCATGTTTTAGAAAAGAAGCAGGTGCTCATGGAAAAGATATGAAAGGGATTTTCAGGGTTCACCATTTTGATAAGGTAGAACAATTTGTCTATTCTAGACCAGAAAATTCTTGGCAAGAACATGAAAGCATGCTAAACATTGCAGAAGAATTTTATAAAAAACTCGGAATACCATATAGAGTAGTTCTATTATGTTCTGCTGATTTAGGCAAAATATCATCAAAGACATACGATATTGAAGCATGGATACCAGCACAGAAAAATTATCGAGAGATAGTTTCATGTTCAAATTGTATTGATTATCAGGCTAGAAGATTAAGAATAAGGTTTAGAGATAAATCAAATGAAGAGACTAAATTAGTCTATACATTAAATAGCACACTGGTAGCAGTTCAAAGAACGATAGTAGCAATTTTAGAAAACTATCAGACAACTAATGGGGTAATGATTCCAGAGATTTTGCAAAGCTATATGGGAGGAATTCAAGAAATTAAATCAAAATAGACTAATTTTTATGTATATATTTATCTGATAAAGATAATTACAATAATAAAGACAATTAAATTATCTTATGAAGATAAATAAAAACCAAAAATAATAAGTTATACTTAACTAATCTAGAATAGACAATACATTTAATTGGTTTTTTATCTTTTTAGAGAACTCATATAATTCGTCTTCTTTTGCAATATATCTTGTAGGCCATTTTCCATAAGAATTATCATTTTTAAATCTAGGAATAATATGAACATGTACATGAGGAATAATCTGATTTGCTGATTTTCCATTATTTTGTCCTATATTAAATCCGTCTGCAGAAACTGCTGAAACTACTGCTTTAGCTATAATACTAACAAGAGAATATAATTTCCCTACCTCTTCCTGAGGCATTAAAAGTAAATTATCATAATGCTTCTTTGGAATCACAAGTGTATGTCCATTACTAATTGGATATTTATCCATCAATACTAAAAAATGGTTATTATAATAAACCGTTATTCCTTCGCTAGTTCCATTAATTATTGAACAGAAAATACAACGATAATTATCCGTATTGTTGATCATAATGGCTTTTTTCTATCATTGCTAATATTACTTTTATTTCTTGGTATTCTGAATACAAATTTCAGTAAGTATGAAAAATTATAGCCAATTTTAAATATAACTATTTCTTCCTATCTCTTACATAATGGCAGAAACTATTGAGATAGAAAATTTTAATGTACTTTTTTCATTTGACTGTCCTAAATGCGAATACCACAATGAGGAAATATCTGTTGCTGATTTGACTAATGGAAGTGCGGAGTGTGGAATGTGTGAGACTATCTTTAAGTTTGAAGGAATTGATACGTTAAAAATTACAGCTACTATAGAATAAATGATATTTAATCTCTTATATAATTTAAGGAAAGACTATTAAAATAATGCTTTTGTATTCTTATTAAATGGAATTACCTAGTAGAAAAACTGTTGAAGGACCATCTAGGGCACCTCACAGAGCGATGTATAAAGCAATGGGATTAAAAGACAAGGATTTGGGTAACCCTATTATTGGTATATCTTCTACTTGCAATGAAGCCACACCATGTAATATACATTTAGGTAAACTTGCACAATTTGCAAAGAAGGGGGTATCTGATGTGAATTGTACTCCAAGAGAGTTTACTGCGATAGCAGTATCTGATGGTATAGCTATGGGACACGAGGGTATGAAAGCATCTTTAGTTAGTAGAGAAATAATAGCAGATTCGATAGAAATTATGATGAGGGCACATCAATATGATGGTTTAGTAGGAATTTCAGGATGTGACAAAAGCTTGCCAGGTACATTAATTGGTATGACTAGATTAAATTTACCTTCAATTTTTGTTTATGGAGGGACAATAATGCCTGGAAATTGGCACAATAAGGATGTAACAATACAAGATGTTTATGAGGCTGTTGGTTTGTTTGACACAGGCAAAATCAGTATAGAAGAACTAATTCAACTAGAAAATGTTGCTTGTCCATCTGCTGGTTCTTGTGGTGGAATGTATACTGCAAATACTATGGCATCTATTAGTGAAGCTTTAGGTATGTCGTTGCCTGGTAGTGCTTCTCCTCCAGCAGAGAGCGAAAGGAGAAATGAAATGTGTTATGAAACAGGAAAGACTATTGCAACTCTTATAGAAAATGATATTAGCCCAAAAGACATAATGACTTTCGAAGCATTTGAAAACGCAATAACTATTGCAAATGCATTAGGAGGATCTACAAATGCAGTATTACATCTAATAGCAATAGCTAAAGAAATGGGAGTAAAATTAATTTTAAAGGATTTCGAGCGAATACGAAAACGTACTCCTCATATTGTGAATATGAGACCGGGAGGATTATATGTTATGTTAGATTTGGACAAAATCGGTGGAGTGCCAATTGTATTAAAAACACTATTAAAAAATGGGCTGATAAATGGAAATACATTAACAGTTACCGGCAAAACAATGGAACAAAACTTGGAGTCATTTAACCTAAATTCAAATATTGATGAAAATATTTTGAGTCCTTATGAAAAACCTATTGAGAAAGAAGGAACAATAAAGATTTTAAAGGGATCTCTAGCACCACAGGGTGCTGTAGTAAAGATTGCCGGAATAAAGTTAACCAAGTTTGTAGGTAAAGCAAAAGTATTTGAAACTGAAGAGAATGCATTTAGGGCAATATCAAAAAATAGAATTGTTGAAGGAGATGTAGTAGTAATAAGATATGAAGGTCCTAAGGGCGGTCCTGGTATGAGAGAAATGCTAGCTGTTACTGCAGCATTAGTAGGACAGGGTCTTGGCGAAAAAGTATCTATGGTAACTGATGGAAGATTCTCCGGTGCAACGCGAGGATTTATGATAGGACATGTATCTCCTGAGGCGATGGTTGGAGGTCCTATTAGTTTGGTAAAAGATGGTGATCTCATTGATATTGATCTCAAAAAAGGACTTATTGATCTTTTGATATCGAAAGCTGAATTCAAAAGAAGGGAAAAAAAATGGAAGCCTATAAAACCACATTATAAAACTGGTGTATTGGCAAAATACGCATCTTTAGTAAATTCCGCATCGGAAGGAGCTATAACAAGACCAATAATAGTTAATGATAAAAAAGGTCATTAATTAACTTACTTTAACTACTGATATATTAAATGAAATAATAATAATATCAGTTTTCTTTCTTTTTGAATATTAGATTAGATAAAATTAATACTTATGCAAATAGTATTACTCATCCTTTAAAGACTAAATAATATTATAGAATGCAACTTTTGCATCCAATAACTAAATTGTGTAATTGTCAAAATGAATGCTAAAAAGAAAAAGAAATGAGTGATGTTTGATGAATGTGTAGTGAAACTGTACATATGTTAAAAATTAGCAAGGAAATAGAATGCTATGATAAAGTCATGGAATTACATCCTAACTATCCTAAGATATGGTATAATTTAAGTTTAGGATATAAACAAAAGGCTAAGAATATGTTCATAAAAATGAAGTCATTAAAAAATCCGAAAAAGAATAAATTGAAAAAATATGATGGTATTACTGATTTATCACATAATTTGATTATATTATATGAAAAAATTTAATACACTAGAGAGAAAACACAAAATTAAATAGATTGAAAAACATTTAAAGAGAATATTTAAATTCTATATTTTATTCTTCTTCTTTTTTGTTATCTTGTTTAATCATGAATTATTTATATTAAAGTTAAATATCTATTTGCAAATAATATTAATCACATATGAGTGACCACATTGATCATAATGAATGGAGAAATAATTCTAAGAAAGGGTTAGTTTGTGGTATAATGCTTTGTCGTAACACTCCAACAAACCAATGCTCTAAATGTTCACTTCATTATTGCTATGAACATATAAAATCACATTTTCACAATTAATCTATGATAAATACAAAAAGAAAAATGAATATATATCTACAAAAAACAAGAAATAAACTTATTTTTTAATATAAAATAATAATAGAATTCATAACCCACTACTATTATTGAGGAATATCAATACATTAGAAAGCTATAGTGATCAAATCTTATTGCTCTTTGGACTGGATTCGGTCCAGAAACATATACTATTAAGAATTTAACAAAAATTTTATTATTATTATTATTATTAATAAAAGTATAACCCTCTTGAGTTAACCAAACAAGAAGGCTATGGTAAAAATGGAATATATTGGTTTACATATCCAATTTAATCAATGTTATAGTATTTAATAGCAGGAGATAATTTAATTGTAATAGCTTGAACATACTGCAAGTAACCTTGTTAACTAAGATGTGCTAAGATGTTCACACTATGGCATTTATTAATCTATTCGGCAATCTTGCAATATAGCAAATTATAAACATTAGTTAATATAAATAAAATATATGAAACAAGAATCAGAAATATTGACAGATAATAGTTCTAAGAAATTAATTTTTAGATGGTGATTCATCTGATGTTAAAAGACTTAAAACAAATTGCTCTTAATAACGATATTATCCTTAACGCTTTATCCTTCAAGGTATACTGGATATCTTCATATTTATTAAGATAAGAACAAAAAAATGACAACAGAATTAAAATGTAAGAGTTGTAATTACAAGTTTCCAAGCAATAAAGTAGAACTGACAAATATGGACATTACAGAAGGATACTTTAAAATAAATTGGAATTGTCCAAAATGCGATTCTGAAGGATTGACATTGTTCATCAATAATATAGTCAATAGCAACAAATACAAAAATAAAAATAAGAAATGAGTTATACTACTCATAATATTAATTCAAAACCTTGTGCATATGGTTATCGTATTCAAAGTTACTGGAACACTTTAACAAAGAAATATTGGAATTTTTTAAAGAAAAAGCATATTTGTCCTAACTGTGGACAGAAATCCGCAACAACAATATTAACTCCACCACTATTAACAACACCAAAACCAAAATTGTCTAATTCATTTGAATTGTTTATTACCGGTACAAAAGCAAATATCCAAAAAGAGTATGAAATGTTCTCTTATATCTTAGCTGAGCATGGAGAAAGAGTCCATGGCTCTCAAAGAGATAGTGATTCTCAAACAGGGTTAATAGGCCTTCCACTATATTATAAAATTCCTCAAGGTCAAGGTGGAGAAGTAAAACAAAAATTCGATAATATTAGAAACCAAATAGTTACTAGATAAAGAAATGAATTTCTATAATGATGACAGCAGAAAAATATCAAAACCACAAAAAATTTTGATCATTATTAGTTTTATTATCATTATAATTTGGGGTATCTATTTTGTCATACATGTAATTGATACAATAGAAAATAATAATCCAATTTCTAACAGTGTTATTTATTCTTCATTATCTTCATCGATAATGTATAAAAGTATTTGGCAAATGTATCTATCTAATTAAACATATCTAATATACTTGCTCGAAATCAATTATGCCTTCACACAAATTATTTATTCATTTATATTATTCAATAATTGATTGTTTTATGAATTGCCAAATATTAAGAAAACTGATTGAAAGACACATAAAAATTATAGGAATAATGAAGGAATATGTAAATCTGAAGAGATAATCACTAGAAGGGAATTTAATCAGATAATATTTAATCTCCGAAGAAAGGTCTAAACTGAACATCAAAACCTGGGGAGTTATTTGCAAATTGCTTTATTGTGATCATTTTGCATATTTTGTCTTGCAACTCTGAATGTTCTAAAAATTTCTTTTTACAAATCGGACACATAGATGTATGGTTCACACACGTGATAAGATTAACAATTATAAAAAGACATTGCCATGTTCATAGATTAAGAATCAACTCGAGTTTTCTTGATCATAGTTATTGTGAATTTTTTGTCATATTAAGACATGTAATTATTTATAAGAGTTATTAATTATTATATAGATTAGATGAAATCTAAAAATTTTGTAAATCATAATAAACGCAATTGCAATTATAGCACTAGTGTTAAATATTAATAATAGCGAAGTATTTGCTCAAAATTTAACTACAAATGCTTCATCTGGAATAACTCCATCTGTTAATAATGAAACATATAGTTCATTAAACAATAACTATCAAAAATCACAAATTTTTACTCATGGACTAGTAGTCAAAATTGATAATGTAGAATATTATTTTGATGGCCCAGCAGATGGTGCAAATAGTACAAAAGATGCACCCGGTCATTATTGTGACAAGATACACCTAGCCATCTATATGGTCTTCATTACAATATTGGTCCATTCGGAGAAGAAAATTGGTGATCATCTGATGCAAAAGGTAATGAATTATTGTATATAGTGGACGTTATAATTGCGCCTTGGACAAATACAAGTGCTTATGAATTTGCTAAACAAGGTTATGTTCACTATCATGAACTGGTAAGAACTGATAATAGAGGGAAAAAAACATCCCGACTTAGTGGCTTGGTTTAAACATGTAGCAGTAGCATGGATTTATACGATAAGGGGACAATATCAGAAGATAAACATATAGTTGCTGCAGGAATTGATTATAGATTCTTAAACAACTACTTTATACAATATGATCCAACAGCAGCTCATGGTCATTATGAATAAAATGGTGATATAAAGAAGTTAAAATTTTAGTTTTCTATTTTTTAAACAAAATATTTAGTTTTTTAATTAATATGTAAATATTATATTATATAAAATAATTCCTGTAACAAATCGTAATAAAAAAGGATCTATGAGTGGACTAACATTCCTACATTTAGTAATAGTGTATAAAATATGAAAATGTTCCTTAATTATGGACATATCAAATAAAATGATAATAGATTAAAAATATGTATTATGGATTGATGTCAATGAGTACAGGCTTTACCAATCCCTACCCGATGTCCTTTTTGTAGGATCTTTTATGTAAATATATAACCTAAATTATAAATTTACGATTTTTGTCTGTTATATCTCTAAAATAATTCTATCATACACAAAATCCACAATCTTTTTATTTTTAGACTATATTTCCGACTGTTTTCTCTAATGTAGTCGGTAAAATAATGACGATTAATATTTTAGTTGATTGATTGTTAATAGCAAAGATCAACAACAAATACAAAATAAAAAATTGTTAACATCGTTGCTACACCAATCCTTAATTACAAATTAATATTGATCTAGGGAGAAAATTTAGGAAAAAACTTTTCTTTTATATTCTAGGGCACTTTATTATTTATGATTATTGTAATCTTACTATCTCCATAATTTTATCTTTGGATATAATCCTGCATAACTCGTTTTCTATTAACGTATATTTTCCATTAATTTATCTAATTTAATAATAAATTATAAAAAATAAAAATATTAAGAGAAAAAAAATATTCTTATTCTTATTCTACTTTAATTTCTTTTCCTTTAGGCATGGTCTCTTTCTTTTTGTTAAATATTACTTCTAGAATTCCGTTATTGTATGTAGATTTGGCAGTATCAATATCTGTTTCTGTGGGTAACTCTATAACTTTATGATATTTTCTCTGTGGGTCCTCACTTATTATTTCTACTGTGTTCCCATAAGCATTTATTTTTATATTTTCTTTTTTTACACCAGGAATTTCTACTACTACTTTGACTTCTTTATTTGTAGATGAGATATCAACTAATGGTTCTCTTTCTGAAGAAATGGATGGTTGTTCAAAATATCCTCTTCCAGCAAAAGGAGATTTTATATTCCCAAATTCTCTTATATTTGGCTTCCCGTCTGGTCCTATTGTCATGGAATATCCATATACTATTGGACCGACTTCTCTAACTTTTCCTCCCTCTGGTGTATCATATTCTTTGATTAGGTCTTTGGGAACTTTATTCTCAATATTCTTAAACTGTTCTGAAAATGTTCTACTCATTTCATCAAATTCTCTGAATATATTATCAAAGAATCCTCCAAAAATACCTCTGCTACTAAAAAGACTTCTATACCAATCATAAGGATTTATATCTTTATTACTCATTGTCATAATCACCTATATAGTGTAATACCTATTACATTATATATAGCTTTTGACAGAATTTTACAATTTTAACAAACTTATACAAAGATATCAGTGGATTCCCAGTCCCTGTAGAAAAGTAAGAAGAAGATTTACCTTCATTTAATAACTCACTCTTTATTGTATATAATTAAGACAATTTACAAACCAAGAATTATAAGAAGTAAAATGAAAAATATATTATTTATGAAAAATGAATTTATAGTATCAAAAATTGAGGCTTCTCAAGATGGAAAAATCCCTTTTGTTTATGTTGTATTTATTGATACTAAAACTCCTAGACAAGGAAATCAACAACAATCGACATTTGGAGGTACGAGTATGGCTTTTACCTCGCCAGAAAATTTAATGAAAAACTTGCCAACCATGTTTAGCGGTGGGGATAGTGTAAATTTAGGTAATTCACCAACATTCAAATTAAGTATACGAGAATATGATGATTCGGGCTTAAGAGTAGGAGACAAAGTTACGATAGAGATTAAAAAGTCAGATAGTAGTAGTGGAATATAATATAATTAGGCATTACTTATTTTATATTAAATTTTATAATTCTAGTTCACTTAAAGATATGTGACTGTTAATTACTGGAGTCGAGCGCTAGAACGGGATCCGAATATAAGCATAGGTAGAGGTTTATATTTTTAGAATATAATTAAGGTTTAAAGAAACTTAAAGAATTAGATAAATGCTCTTTTATGTAAGCTTAATCAATTTTTTATTTATATCAGGTATATATAGAATATGGATAGGATTTGATTATATAAAAAAGCTTGTTAGGGGAATAGATTTGTTTTAATTTGAAAGTATTCTTCTCGGATAGATTGAGATCATTTGATTCTCTTATTCAACTATTCTTTTATCCTTTCTATCTCTTTCTTAGATGGCTTTATTAACTCTGTTTTAACTATCCAATACTTTTCTCTGTAGAGGCATAGGTATTTTTATCAGGATTAGTGGAATCTTTAGTGACTTTACCAACAAAGGTAGGATGATCACCTATAGTATTTTTTTTAGCTACATAGCACACGTGGTAGGATATGTAATGTGTCCATTCACAAGCCATTACATTTGCTCTAAAAGGACCATCGCTTGTTATCAAATCTCCATCTGATATAAATTGGTTTGATCTTTCGTCATCTCACGATAAGTCCGAGGTATATCACCACTAATTCTTACTATTTACAGTCAGATTGCCCTTACTCTAAACTTTGGGTTTGAGCAGTTTATATCACAATTTAAATAGTTCAATTACTGCTGGAACGTCATCTTTTTGGCTATTATAAAACCAATAGCTAACCCACCCTAATTGTAATAGCACTTGGTAAGGTTTAACAAGTCCGGAGACAACAAGTTCGTCATGAATCTTCATAGGAAATGGAATATTAGCTAAACCTTCACTATGTATATGTCCAATTTCTTTCTTGTTAAGATAAAATTTTGTGTCACTAAATCTATGTGCCCCAGCAGTAACATAAGGCAACCTAATATCTCTTTCTCAATGGTTTCTATAATTTTATTCATGTAGAAGATATTTATTTACATTCTACGCTTATAAATGTGAAGGTTTACAAAATATATTGATTCTCAGTTACTAATTTAAATATATAGGTCTCAAATTTTATCATATATTTTTAGATTGGAAACATAAAGGCAAATGTGATAATCCAAGTAAAAAAGAACTTTTGAGGGGAGTAACTTTTGTATATAGATCTTGTCTATCACTATTATCAAAATTAAATTGAAGATTCTCAAATCTTTCAAGAATTATTCTTAATG
>DAIPKY010000107.1:1734-4885 GCA_036769505.1 Nitrososphaeraceae archaeon | reverse complement strand
TATTATGATCTTAATTCATCACTATGATAACTTTATTTTTTATATAGCTATATTCTTAATTATAATTGGAATACTTGCATTATTATTGACATTTGTCAATTCTCACCCGCATTATCACAATATTAAAAATATTATAAATTTACCAATGATAGAGAACTTTAACTTATTATTGTGATAGTTAAGCCAGTAATAATTTTTAGTATTATATGCTATTCTTCATTCTATAAGTCATATTTAAATAATTTCTTAGTGGAAGAATAGAAATGGATGAATCTCATATGGTTCATCATTTTCATCTAGACACCATTTGTTTGAGCAAATACATGTAGAAGAACAAAAAGAATTCTAATCAATAAAAATCGTGAATCTGTCTTGAATTATTATATGTGATTTAATAGCTTAAACATTTGAATATCTTAGATATGATAAGATCGACTATTATCAATTACTTATGATTATTGTACTTTTTTATATATATTCAATAAAAAATATTCATAAAAATATAATTAAAATTATAGCCATCTATAAATGAGAGCTAATCATAAGAGAAGGATTATGGTGAAAATCCTGACTTCTTGCTTTCGTAGTGTCTTCAAATTTACCATATAACACATAATAATTTAAGGTATTTCATTAATAGCCATAACCTTACAATTGCAGTAGAAGATCTGAAGTCCAATACTACAATTACGTAGGGCTATGACTAGAGTACAACGGCTTTACATTAAGCCTATTGTACATAATATTAGTAATCATACAATATAACAATTTAAATAAAGATATAACATTGCACCAATAAGAATATTATTCCTAATCATGTATTGGTCCAAGGAATCCATTTTTACTAAAAATAGTCTTGGAAATAGTATATAATAATGATAGTAGTTTAAAGTGGTCATACCTTGGGATAAATATGTAATGTAGATTTAAGATTAAAGCTCGAGTATATTTTATTATGAAAACACTAGGATTGGACTATTGGTAGTCTAAGGGTAACTGACTCGATAACTACTACTATAGCGAAATTATATATTAATCAGTTTATAAATCTAATTTGCAACTTTAATTAAAAATAAAAATAATTTTTAATATAAATTATTTCCTACTATTAGGATAAATAATAAAAAAAGAGATCTGAAGGACCTCTTGAATTGTTAAAGCATGATTATAAGCTGTTACTGATATTCTATCTTCGAAATTATTAGTTTATATCAAGAAATTTTGAAACAAAAATTGTATTTAATTAATATAAATAAAATTTTTACTCATGTTATAATATATAAATTGATAATGATTAAAGAAACTTGGATTCTATAATTGATATGGTTTATGTTAAAAATAGTTATTTTGATAGCTTTAGCGATAATCATTGGACTATTTAAAAATTATTACGTCATTATCGGCTCTATAATTACTGTTACATTATTTTTAAGCCTAAAAAAAGGCAAACATACATTAACATTAATTCTAATTTTTGGATCTTCCATAGTTATAAGTACATTAGTTTCAGAATTTACAAAAATACAATTACTACCTTTTCCTCCTTCAGAAAAAAAAGAAATTGATCCAATTTATCAGGATAATCCAAAAGGAGAATATTACAGATTTAATATTGAAAATCCTAACGATTTAAAACAAGTTGACGAAACAAAAAATAAGGAAATATTTTCTAAGAGAAGTATAGATGGAAGTTGGAAAGTAGATAAGGGGACAACAAGAATTGATATTTTTACAAAACAAGCAGGTGTGCTCACTCAAAAGGAAATGATGGAACAAATTAAATCATGGAATTTTAATATATTAAATGAACAAGGTTATTGGTTGTATCCAAATGATTTCAAGAATATAGAATTTACTGTAATTTTAAAAATGAGAGAAGCAGAAAAAAAAGATCAGTCTATATCAGTAGTTTCTCGTTCTATTATACATGACAGTAAGGGAGAAGAAGAAATTAAAAATTATCCAAATGCTTATTGTGGTGGTTCAAGCTATCACAATAATATTTCAATAGATGGAAAGTTACAAATGAAAAAAGAACAATACCATGCAGAGTATATAATAGATAAACCCAATGAAAAAATAAATCTAGGAAGTCTTTATAATAAAAAAATTGGGTTTAAAGCAATAGTTTATAATTTTGATAATAATACCAAAGTAAAACTGGAAAGCTTTGTTGATGTAAAAAATGAAGGAAAAGGACCTTATATAAAATTATATGAAAAAATTGATGATGGAAAATGGGGAATTAATAATGGAAAAGCAAAAATGAACGATTGTGGAGCAATAAACAAAGCATCAACTATTTCATGGGGATCTCCAATGATTATTTTAAAAACCAATAACCTTAATTTTGATATATATGATTTAGAAATAAGGGAAATTATTCCTCCTTGAGAGAATTTAACAGATTTATAGTAATACAATAATTTAGGTCCTTTATATTTCCAATATCGTTTTTAAAATCCCTGCAATCTATAAGCATTAGAGTACAAATATCATTGGAATTCATTTAAAAAGAAGGTATTATTTTAATTTGTATATCCGTTATTAATAAAGAAAACAAAGTAATAGTATGGTTGATCATCAGCATAATAATAATAATAATAATCCAATGAGACATCGAAAAAGGAATATGCAACAAAGAGCGTTACAATCATCCATATCAGATATATCAAAACAACAAATTGTATCTATTCAGGTTTCATCTAATAGAAGAAATGAGATTGAACAATTTTTAAAATTATTTGGATATAATTCTGAAAAAACTATACTACAAGTACATTTGATTGGTTTTTTTAGAAAAAAAAATTTAAATCAAAGAGAAATTGAACAAAAATCAAAATCAGTTAAGAGATACGGGGGAACTTCCTTTATAGTAGTTGGAAGAACATATGATCCTGTAATTATACAAAATGTAATTAGACCAAAAAGTAAAGATCCTTTAGAATCAAGTCCTGGATATATAGGATATCTTTGGAAGGATAAGAACCCTGAAAACAAATCACCTCATGAATTAATTCCACTAGATTTTATTCCTGTACATTTACCATATCCTGATGATTGGAAAAAGATGTTTGCAACCAAAGGATTCTTAATAGCAATGCATGTTCCTACTTCATTTGTAAAAGATAAAAATAAGATTACGAGAGCG
>DAIPKY010000107.1:0-1634 GCA_036769505.1 Nitrososphaeraceae archaeon | reverse complement strand
AAAGGCAATTAAGTGTGGCCCTAAATCGAAATAACCATATTATTGAATTAAATTTAATTGAAGTTAATCCATAACATTATTTTATAAGCATTTATACAATAATATCCTAGTCGTTAATAAAAAAACTACCTGTATTCTTCTTTTACTTCATTTCTATATTTCTGAAGCAGTTTATGTAGTTTGGGATCAATAACAAAATTGCAATATGGATCATCTTTATGTTTTTCATAATAATCCTTATGATAATTCTCTGCAGTATAAAAATTCTTAAAAGGAGTAATTTCTGTCACAATTGGATCTTTGTAAACATGTTCTTTTTCTAGATCTCTTTTTGATTTCTCTGCAATCTCCTTTTGTTTTTCATCATGATAAAAGATTGCAGATCGGTATTGAGTGCCAATATCATTACCTTGTCTATTGAGCGTTGTCGGATCGTGAGTATGCCAGAAAATATCAAGGATTTTTTTAAAAGGTATAACGTTGGGGTCAAATTCTATTTGAAGTGATTCTGCATGACCAGATTTACCAGTACATACTTGCTCATATGAAGGATTTATTAATGTTCCTCCCGTGTATCCAGGGAGAATATATTTAACACCTTTAATTTTTTTGAAGATTGCTTCTGTACACCAGAAACAGCCATTAGCAAGTGTTGCTATTTCAGTTTTATTATCATTATTATTATTCATTTATTTTGGTAACTCCTTGTCCTTTGGGATAAAACGAATAGATAATGAATTGACACATTCGCGTGTATTCTTGTCTGTCAACTGCTCTCCAAGAAATTCATGTCCTAAATGCGCATTGCAATTTGCACATTCAATTTCTGTCCTTATTCCATCAGGGTCAGGAACATGCTTTATTGCATTGGGGAAATATTCATCAAAGCTGGGCCATCCACATCCAGAATCAAATTTGCTTTTTGATGAAAAGAGAGGCATGTTACACCTACGGCAGATAAATGTTCCATCTCCGTAAAAATTGTCATACTCACCAGTAAAAGGAGGTTCAGTTGCTTTACCTATAATGACTCGTTCTTCCTCAGGGTTTAGTTTATTGTAATTCATACTATTAACACGCCTTAACAGATTTTTGAATCTTCTGATTTCTTGTAATATTTTGTAATATATCAGAGCAGAGGTTGGGAAATGGTAGTAACGCAATAAAGTTATCTACTATTAAATAAATAATAAATTTAAGTATTATCCATCAATTCTATAATCCAAGTAAAATCTATTTTTTCTTTCTCATTAAACTTTTGCAATGTTGCTTTACATTCTTGTATAATGTCTGAATATTTCACAGTTATTCTAATTCTGCAAATTTTTGTTGAAACTATCTATATGATAATTCAAAGAATCTTTATTTTTGATCGAAATTATTCTGGGTAATGTTTGGTCCACCTATAAAGATTAAATTTTTGAAAAAAACTTGGAGAAGTTTCATTGAACATATTTTTTAGATGTATAGCAGCCATATTACCATTTTCAGGAAATATTTCTTCCAATAAATTTATACTCTTTTTAAAGAAAGTTAATGAATATTCCAAATCCAATTTATTACCATCTGGTTTTTTTCATAGACTAAGCTCATGTAACAATAAAATTAATCTTTCAATTGCACACTGATTTTTA
>DAIPKY010000338.1:0-1621 GCA_036769505.1 Nitrososphaeraceae archaeon | reverse complement strand
CAGAATCAGGAAATCCTTTGATATATCTATTAACTTTATAGCAATCCGGCCAATCACCTTCTAATGCTATAAAAGAAAATCCTTTTTCTTTGATAAGACGTTTGGTGATTTCAGTACGCCATCTATAAAACTCAGAAGTACCATGAGATGCTTCACCTAATAAGACAATTTGTGAATCATCTATACGATCTAATAATATATCAAGATCTTTAGAATTGTCAAGTTTAGTGAAATTTTCTGTTATCCATTTTTCTTTTATTGTATTGTTTTTTTCCCACACTTTACTATATTTTGTATAATAAGATATAAAAATGAATTATATAATAATAATAATAATAACAATAATAATAATTAAATAATTTTTTATTTTTTATTTTAAAATATAATTCATTATTATTAATTAAATTAATAAAAACTACACACTAATATCATTGAAATCTAAACTTTCAACTAATAAAATTATTTATTAATCAATTATACTCCACATCTTTTGCATATTTTTTATAATATAATCCCTTTCATATAATGAACAATTACAACAAGTCTTTGTTACTTGGTTAAAGTTTTCTTCATTTATTGAAGGGGATACTGTACTTTGATTTTTTTGAAATGTGTTTGTTAATGATGAAAATATTGTAGATTCCATTATATTTCATTATCATCATAATTGGAGTATTTATTAATTTTTCATTTGATGTTATTTATACCTCTAAAATTTTAGAGGTATTTTTAATTATAATGGTAACTATCAAATTATACTTTAATTTAATGATTTAATTTAACTTATTTATATTTTAAAGTATACTACTACTATCATGAGTCAAAAAACTGGATTAGATAATACAACTTATGACATATTGTCAACTTTAGGAAAAGATGCTGATTTTTTATATGATGATATTGATAAATACATTCGTGATGCAGAAAGTGCTAATGAATCCGACTTGGTCGAATTATGGAAAACTATCAGAAATGATCGCCAAAAGCATATAGAGATGTTAAAAGATGCTTTAAAAAAGAAGTTTAATGCTTGAAAACTCAAATAATCTTTCTTTTATTAAATTTTATTGGCAATTGTTGTTTTATATTGTATACACTATATAATTTGAAATAAAGATATTATAGATGGTATAGTTTAGTATATTAATAAATAACCCAACTATTATTCGCACTACCTTTTACCAATAACAATATAATCAATAGTAACTTTACAAATTCTTAAATTCTTTGATGTTTAATTATTAAAATGGCAAAAGATCCTGTATGTGGAATGAATATAGTTGAATCAAAAGCACAATATGTTTCCAAAGTAAATGAACAAAAAGTATATTTTCTGTAGAGATCAATATAAAAGAGAATTTCACCAAAATCCTCAAAAGTATGGATACTAATTGAAAAAAGTTGTTAAATCACAAATAATTTCCAATAATATTTTTTTGGTTAGTTGTTTAAATATACTATTTTCTCATAAACTATAAATTCAAGAATTTAATTTTGAAAATAATTAAGTAATTAAAAGCCATAACTGAAGTATTTAACTCTGAGTGTCAGTTTAGTTATAATGGTTAACAATAATCTAATAATGTCTTTTGTTTGTATTCATTGTCTTTATTACTTTTTT
>DAIPKY010000106.1:0-4898 GCA_036769505.1 Nitrososphaeraceae archaeon | reverse complement strand
AATTCAGGAAATTTCTGACCTCCATAGCCTTTTTTATCTTCTGCATGTCTTCGTGAACCCAAAGCTGTTTTCCTATCTTTTCCTTTTTTATAGATAGATACGGTTTGTGCCGTATGGGTCTTGCATTTTGGACAGAATTTGCGCATTTCCTTCTCCATTTTCATATTAAACCTTTAAAGAATGAGGGATATTTAAGGAAAACTAATATATGCTTTTTAACTCTTAGATATCTTTCATGCTTTTTAACATAATACTATAAAAATAGGTATATACTCTTTTAAAACGAGTTAAAATATCGAGATAAACAGAATTTATCTTACAATATATTAAATAAATCTTAAACGCTTATAAGCAACCGTTTTATTATTCACTACAGGAAAATGGACATATTTGGTAATTTAATACAACAGCTAAGTATTGGAAGTGTACCTGTTTCTATGGATACCTTCGGCGTATGGATACCATTAACATTTGGTTTAGCAGTAGGTTTAGCATACGTAATAGCATCTGGTTTAAGACGTCCAACATAACTAAGTAAAAATTTTTTCGATACCTTTTTTTCTTTTTATCTCTTCGAAAAAGAATATTTGTGCTTAGAGGCTAGAGTCAATTTTGCTTTATTAAAAGAATGGATTCATCATGTCTGTCAAATTCTTTCAAAAATGATTTTAAAGTTAATATCGGAACAACTGGGACTCCATTAATAAGATTAAAGAATACGTTATCTAGGGTAATTATAAGAGGAAGAGCTTTAGTTATTTTCTTTTCTCTTTGTAACCATAACATTGTTCGTCTTATTTGTTTTTCAGCATATATGGTAAGAGTTGTTTTATTGCTTTGCTTCCAATGTTTACAATCTACGGTAATTGCAAAATCTTTCTTTATCCCCACAACATCTAATTGCGCTCTGGGTTTGGACAAGACGATATTAACTCTAGTGTTATATTCAAACATAGTCAAAAGTTCAGAAGTAAAATATTCAAAGTCTTTCCACGACAATACTTTAGAACATTCCTGGATATCACAACCCAGTTGGAGGGCAAGTAAAGATGCTCTAATTCTATCGGATACTGAAAATAAGAGAATTTGTTTCCCATTTTTATGTAATAGTACTCCAATTTTGTTTTGAACTAAAAAATTTAATAGTTGTTTGAATACAGAAAAACTTTCAATGCCTGTATTTAATCTGAACTCATCAAGGTTTACTTCAGAGTTCATCCCTTTAAGAGCTCTTAAAAGAATATTAGGATGAAAATAATGAACCATTTAGAGATAAGAATATACAGAATATTGAAGGGTTTCGCTCAAAAGTAATGAATGAATTGTTATACTCTGCTAATTTTGAAGTCTTTTTTGGGAGCTTGAATATTTATTAAAATCTGCTTCAGTTCGTCATCAGTTAATGCACGATTAAGTCTTCCTGTTTGAGCAGCATTTATAAGGTAATTTTCGACAGCACCAGCCAATTCAGGTTTGACGATTCTAACATTTGCAAGTCGCTGTCTTGCAGTAGGTTCCAAAAGCACCAATAATACTCTCTGTCGCATAGCTTCTGCTTCCGCTTCTCTTCTTTTTGTTTCTTCGTCGTTGGAACCTTGATTTGGTAGGGACATTTTTCTTTAACTTATCAAGAATATCGACTCAATTCAGGGTTTGTTTTCTGTAACTCTTTATGAAGCTCGGTTGCTATTCTATCGACTCTTTTCATTCCGTCATCAGATACTATTCTTCCGTTATTTCTCTTAATAATATATCCAGAACTTTCCAATTGTTTTAGACCTGTGCGTATTATGCCGCCGCTAGCATCAACATGGTGAGCAAGATTATATCCTCTTTGTTTGCTTCCTCCATATTTACTTCTTAGATCTTCTACACTCAGCGGGCCGTGTATATACACTTTCCGTAATAGTGATGCACATCTAATATACCACCAATCTTTATTTTGAGGTATTTTTTCGGTATGGGGACCGGTTTTGGTAAAATATGACCATGTAGGAGGTTCAATCCTTTTATCATTTTTTAAATATGTTGCTAATTTTTCAATAAACCTATCAGATGGAACATCATAAACTTTAGCCATTATAGTATCACAATAATTCTAATACCCTATAAATCCTTATTCTCATCCATTATAAAGAGAAGTATATCAAAACAATTTCCTATATACATTATTACATGATAGACATGTTATTCTTAATGCCTTGATTTTTGATCTACCAATTCTTACCCTACAATTAAAACCAGGGCAAATGAATAGTTTACATTTTTTACAATATAACTGACGGATATCATAAGGAAGTTTTAGTCTTAATCTTTTTGCAATTTTTTTAGCTAGTTGTGCTTGATCGTTGGCTAATTTGTAATCATTATTTATTTCTTGAAAAGCACTATCAATTAACAGCAAGATTCTTTCTTGTGCTAATAGTTTCGCTTGATGTTTTCCCAACTATGATTACTACTTTCATTTTTAAAATAAAAATTTTGTGATCAAGAAACATTCTAAAAGTCACTCAGATCACAATTATATCATTAAATATTAAAGGAATCAAAGCAAAGCTAATCAGCTTGATAACATCTCGTATTTCTATAGTGTTAGCAGAATCGGCACTTGAAATTATACCAACCGAATTAATGAATAATTATTTAATAATTAATTATTCTAAAAAAGTTGGTAAGCCTGTTGGGGAAGTTTTTCTTGACAAGAGTTACCACTATAGTGCGATGAAAGAAAAAAATATAGACTTCATTTGGAAACGAGGCAGGCCAGATATTATACATATATGTTTGTTGTCTATATTATCAACTCCACTTTTCTACAAGAACTTGGTGGATGTATACGTTCATACTATAGATAATAAAGTAATTTTTCTAGGAGAACAAGTTCGTATACCAAAATCATATAAAAGATTTGAAGGATTGATGATAAAACTCTATCAAGAAAAGGAGATAAAATCAGATAAAAAAGATTCCAATAAATATTTATTAAAAGTCGAAAAAAATATGACTTTTGATAATTTGGTTGATAAGGTTATTAAACCTGATAAAATAATAGGATTTTCGAGTACCGGTATTCTAAAAGACCTAAAAAATATTGTAAACGAAAATATTGGAACAAATAATAAAAAAATCACTTTTGTAATAGGTGGATTCCAGGGTGGTCATTTTTCTCAAAGTATCCGAGAGAGATTTCAAATGACCTATTCTATTGCAAAGGAACAATTGGAAGCCCATGTTGTTATATCCAGATTAGTTTATGAATGCGAAAATCGTTGCCTTTCTTTCATGGTTTGACCTAATTTTAAAAGGAAAGATATTTTAAAAACAGGTTTAATACACTAACTTTATCGAAATGAATCATCCAATGAGTTTTTTATTCTCTATACAATTAATTGCATTTTTTATTTTATTCAATGTTTTATTACTTTATCCAATTCCGCATGTTTTTTCTGATGGATTATTTGAAGAAAATTTACCTCCTGCTTCTATAGGTGACAGAGAGGCTAGTCTTTATACTAAAATTAACCCTCCAGTTCTCACTTCAGATAGCAAACAAAATGCATTTTTTGAATTAAGATTATTTGATGCAAAAACTGATGAAACGATTCAGCATGTCTCTTACTTTATAACAGTGGAAAAAGACGGAAAGCTGTTAATGAGAGATCTGTTTCATTCTCATCAAGGTAGTTTAAAGTTAAAGATTAATCCTTCCAATAGCGAAACTGTAAATGTCTTTGGTTCTACTGAACCTTTTCTTGGAGGATGGACTAGTGAGACAGGAGATATTACCATTAATGGTCCTTTACTGTTACAAGGCGGATTATATCACTTTTCAATTGAGATATTTGGAATAGATTATGACAGAAATATATTTACTCCAGAAAATGCTCCAAGGTTTGATTCCTGGCTAAGCGTAGGTGATGTCTACAGAGACGATTTGATAGATGAAGGAAAAAAATATAATGTAACTGTAATATCTTATTATGATCGGATCGGGAACTTTGCATATACTTCTAATGAAAATAACCTTTCATGGATTATGCCTTTCAATTGGGATTTGAAACGAATACAAGAAAATAATATTTTTGTTCACGAAGAAATAAAATTACCAAAAACATTAACAAAGTTTAGTGAGGCCAATGCTTTTAACGCCTTAGTGAATGGAAATCCTTTGATTGGAAGATCAATAGCATTAGATCCTTTTACCGAGGAGAAGAATTTCATCATTCATCTTTTACTGAATAAAGCAGATATTATAAAAATTGCTAAAACAATGAATAATACAAATAGTAAAATAATGACGTTTAATCTATCCCCTGCAGAACAAAAATTAGTTGAAACAACGTCGGAAGTAGTATCAGATAGAGGTGGTATTCTAGTACAGTTCACTTGGTTGGATAAAAAAATTTTATCAAACGACGAGACAAATCTACAATTACGTTTTTCCGATGCTCTTTCAACTACAGAAATAAAGGGCGATGTCAAATATGATATTATAGTTTACGATAGATCAGGAAATAAAATTGTTACAAAAAACGATTTGATAGCAAAGAACGCAACAGATTCCCAGGTTATTAAATTTCCATCCAAAGGAATTTACCAAATGGAGTTAAATATAAAAGGTATAACCTATCCTGATGTAGCTACTCCTGATGAAACAAGAAATGGAATAGCAAGAGGAACTGTAGTGGTGTCTTGACAAAAAACTAATAAGAAAAAATTCAATATCAAATTTATTCGTATTTATTTTTCCTATACTAAAAGTGTTAGGTTATTATAGTTTATAGATAATTTAATTAATTTATGAAGATTCAATTTGTTCATCATCTTGTTTGTTTAAACCATCCCGATAAACAGATTCGTTTAAAATTAAATAATTTAATGACCGATAACCAGAATGA
>DAIPKY010000337.1:0-1632 GCA_036769505.1 Nitrososphaeraceae archaeon | reverse complement strand
GTTTTAGTTGTGTTGGATGGCTTTGGTGCTATATCAAGAAGTACATTTGTATTTGTTTTTTTAGAAGGTTCTACTTGTGAAGAAAGAACATTATTAGACATACCACCAATGGATTGATCACCTGTTTCACTGATTGGACTAAATTTCTGGATATCATCTCTTTTTCTGTCAGATATATACACATTGCCTTCTGAATCTAATGCTAAGTGTTCAGGGTCCAGAAATTGACCATCTCCTTTACCAAAAGATCCCCATTTTATAATAAACTTGCCATTGCTGTCAAATTTTAATACTCTAGGTTGTTGACTACATCCAGGATCGGATTGCGGATCAGTTACGTAAACATTATCGTATTTATCTAAAGCTATGTGTTCCATATGACAAAATTGATTGTCACCACTTCCTTTAGAACCCCACATCAAAATTGGTTTCCAATTACTGTCAAATTTCTGGATACGCTCGTTTCCTCTTTCATTTACAAAGAAATTGCCTTTAGAATCTATTTCTATTGTAGTGGGAAGATTAAAGTCTCCTGGCTTTGTCCCTAATTGTCCAATAGACTTGATATAGTTACCTTTTGTATCAAATTGCGAAATGCGATTATTTTTAGAATCTGCTACGAAAACATATTTTAGATCTTTACTCACTGCAACATGTCTTGGATTATCAAATTTTCCTTCTTCAGCACTTGGAACTCCATCTACATTACCAAATTTCAAAATAAATTTACCTTTACTATCAAATTCTTGTACTCGATCATTAGCACGGTCTGCTAGCCAAATATTCCCTTTTTTATCAACATCAATTCCATATGGAACATGCATTTGTCCATCGCCGGTTCCGTCTTCACCAAATTTGAAAAACAATTTACCATCTTTATCAAATGCTTGAATACGACTACCATCTCTATCTACGATGTAAAGTACAGTTTCTTCTTTATTAAAATCTAAATCATGAGGTCGTAGAAATTGACCATCACCTGATCCTGCTCCTCCCCATTTTTTTACAAATTTGTATTCTGTAGCATTTTCAAATGCATTGACTGAACCTGTTGTTAATACTGCTATTAATAGCAAAGATAGAGAAATTGAGGAAAATAGGACAAACAAACGCTTAGTATCAGTAGATATATTCATTTGAATTATTTGTTTAACTGACTATAAAAAGTATTTTAAATATCTTTATAAGGGCAATAAAAAAATATTCAGAAAAATATTTGTCTTTTATTTTATAAAATTACACTTGCAAAAAAATTTCAGTCACTATTATTAGCAATAATTAATTATATTTTATATTATTTTAAATGTGCATAGTATATCTATCCTTCTTTACTATTTCATAAACCTAGAATAATAAAAATAAGAATACTATGACTTATTTGCAAGAGACTTTATTAATTATTAAGTAGTCTTTATCTGATCAATATTTTTGAACAAATCATTTAATATCTATATGTATAAACATAAACCTTGACTGAGTTTTTTTTATATTGTGTTATCATTCATACCAAAATAAACACTTATTATTTTTCTACATTCATTTAGTATTTATGATTTATTATTCTTATTTAGATTTAATATCATGTTGTTCTCCCTTCTGTTTCATAAGATTATCCCATGCTTCTACATCTAT
>DAIPKY010000336.1:0-1632 GCA_036769505.1 Nitrososphaeraceae archaeon | reverse complement strand
CAGAACAAATTCCTGTTATGCATGAGGAATTGACAATAGAAATAAGACCAGTTACAAATAATCAATCATCATTATTCTCATCTAATAATAATAATAATAATAATACTTCAAGTGAAGAGAAAGAAATATTGAAACCAGTAGAAAATAAAACTCACATAAGAATTCCTCTAAAGAGAGAAGAAGTTGAAGTATCAAGAACCCCCTATGTTAAAGAGGAAATAGTAGTGAAGAAAAAACCGGTATCGGAAACACAAACTGTAACGGAAGAACTTGTAAGTGAAAGAATTGTTGATCCACAGATTTGATTTAATAATGAACTACCATTAATAGGCATAAAACAATCAAAAAAGCTGCAGGAGTTAGTAGCTTTATTGACACAAAAGAAGACAAAGAAAAAAACTATGGAAGAAACTATTGCTATCACTAAATCATAATTATATCTAGTAAAAAATGACAAAATAATAGTTTTATATTAACATCATAATTAAAATTTAATGACGATTTTTTGATTCCAATATATCATAGTACTATATCAAACACAAATAGTATTGGATGTATAGCTATTAGAGTATAACCCTAGTCAAATCTATAAACAACTGTTATCAAATGATATTCCTAATGTTAGGAGATCCACCATTCAGGCCATACCATCTTATTCCTCTTTTTTTTATCTGGAAGGATCAAGGAAATACTTTATGCTAATATGTATAAAACAACTAATTCATTACTAATAGCATGAAACGAATGGCGAATTCTTTTTGGAATATAGATTATTTTTCCTGGATCAACTTCCTTTTTAATTCCATTTATCTCTATTGTTCCAATGCCACTAATGACGTAATAAATTTCATCTGAGACATGTGGTTGTTGAGTATCTTCTTGATCTTTCTTCAAATTTATTATCCCAACTTCCATAGTTGAGGTATTCATTATATCAATAAAATATCGAGATTTAGGAAAATTTGATAGAAATGTACCAATATTAAAAATTTGTGAATTAGGCATTTATTAAAAAAAATAAAAATAGGCATATAAAATTTTTTCTATGGGAGTAGATTAGTATTCTGATAAAATATTTTTATCCCTAATTTTAATTTTAATTTTCTTCTAATAGATATATTCATAAAGTTTCCTAATAATATAATTATATTTTATAGAACACGATATGTTTCTTCTGATTATATTCTTTTCTAAGCCTTTAAACTTATTCAAATATTATGGTGTAGTTGGTCAAATATAAAAGTTCGAATATTAGTAGCAATCAATATAATCCCCTTTTTTTTATTTCCTTATTTATGCCATCCGTTATTATTATAGATTTTATTAATATTTATATCAAAACCCTATGGGTCGAAAAAAGTCAATAAAATATTATAGAAATAAAAAAAGACCAATACAAATACATCAAAAAAAGATAGTAAGTTATAATTGTTAGCTAGCATTGTAACGATAATATTGTACTTTTTCAACTGTAGAGCCAATATTCGAATTTATATTTATACTCTAATCTTTAATATATATAGCATTTACCAAATGTTTATATTTTGTTTTACTGATATTTACAATCAATACCTAATTGAATTTTATTGAAAAGCATAAAAACAGTAAAAGAAGATTTTGAAATGTTCTCCA
>DAIPKY010000335.1:0-1634 GCA_036769505.1 Nitrososphaeraceae archaeon | reverse complement strand
TCTCCAGCATCTTTACAATTTATTGAAAGAGTCATATTGAATTTATAATAGAATGAATATTATTTAAAGTTGAACTAATGCAAAAATCAATCTTATTTATCAAATATCCAAATCTAAGTTTAAATAAATTATAATAGACCTCTACTATATGAATCCATTCTCTACGAGTTCATATTTTCTTAGGTTCGACCAACAAATATAGTAGTAAGGATAATCTAGCATTTGAAGAATAGTACAAATAAAAAAAATATTGATATAGAAAGACTTGAGAAAATCAAAATTAAGAAGTTAATTTAGTTTATTTGATTCATGAGTTGATTTATTAAAAAAGCTTAAATCCTCCAACTTGGGAACATTCAAAGCTGTCTAGAGTGTCACCAAATGTACATTTTATTACATAAGTCTGAGGACCAATAGTAAAAGTGAGTCCAGAATCCGAAAATATATCATCTATAGCACTGTTAAGGACTGAATTTATCTTTTCATTAATTTGTTCGGGACTTGCAAAGGGGTTTGCTAGTCCAGTTGCATTAGAACGTGAAGGACTGGTATCGTTCACCATCACATACCCACTTGTTGGTGAGTTAATAAAGTCTTCAGCTATACCTGATACTGCTAAATCTCTTGCTTTATCATAATCAAATTGGGTTCCTTTAAGAGTGTAGGTAGTATCAAAACCATTAACATAACTTGCACCATCTGTAACAATTAAACCACTAGTTGCATCTTTTGAGATAGATAGAGAATATTCAGAATTGGTGTTTTCTGTTTGAGCATTCACATTTAATATCGAGAAGAAACTAATCATCGAACTCGATACTACTACTAATACAATAATAGCAATAAAAATTGACATTTTTGTTGTCATAAATCTTAGTATCCTGTTAGCAGATACTATGATAAGAAGTTTTCTATTTGTCTACTTTGTAATAATACCTAAACTTTAGTATCATAATTATTTGTATTCATTTTTTAAAAGCTATTAATCGTATCATCTTATTATTCATAAGAATAATTCTTTTCTCTCAAATCTATTTTGAAAGAGTTATGTATGTAATTTAACATTATATTTTGCTGATTTTAATTTTCTATAGATAAAAACATATAAATGATATACTTCTTTTAGCTATAGAAATTAACTCATTATATCTATGTATTAAATTTGCGATATTGTGCTATTACGTTGTTACATATCATACATTTGTATTCTCCTTTTTCTAATAAAATAACATCTTCCGTAATCTCTTCATTTGGATTCTCATATATTAGTAGAGGAGCGCCTGGATATTCTTTTTCACATTTATTACAATAATACCTTGAAAATCTTTTTTTGCCTATTCTACCTATATTTCCTAAAAATAAATGTGGTACTCCTATATTGAATTTTAATTCTTCATCTTCTGTTAGATTGACAAAAGCGTAACCACCTGATCCTAACACTTTCTTTTCTTCCAGGTCTTCATTTTTATGCAAATATATTATCTATTAATAAATAATAAATTGTAAGATTAAATCTTTTAGTGAAATGGAATTCAAATAAAAGGTAGTGTAGAATCCTATTCCATAGACAATCCACTATCGACGGTAATATAACAGATATGCTATGAACTTTTTGAATTCAAGATAATTAAATT
>DAIPKY010000105.1:0-4931 GCA_036769505.1 Nitrososphaeraceae archaeon | reverse complement strand
GGTTATGGAACCAATGACGGTTATGGAACCAATGACGGTTATGGAACCAATGACGGTTATGGATACAAGGATAAGAATAAAACTCCTAAAATTTTTCCAGCTAACAAAGTCTCAGAACTTGGAGATAGATGGTGGCAATGGATTTCTGGCATAGATTCTAGTGTAATAAATCCCTTTACCGACGTAGGTCAAGCGGGATGTGATGTAGGTTTACAAGATAACGGTAGATTTTTGTTTCTTGTAGGTTCACTGAGAGACCCTGCTACAGGCGATTTTCCAGAACATGAATGTGGAATTCCAGCAGGTACATCTATTCTATTTCCTATAGTCAACGTAATATGCGATACTCTTGAAGTAAATACACCATTCTTTGGTGCAAATGAAACAGCCCAAAGAATATGTGCTAATAATTTGACCGATACATATGATAATCTAACCGTAAACATAGATGGAATAGAACTCAAAAATCTGGAACAATATAGAATCGATTCTCCTGCTGGAGGCTTTAGTTTAACTGCAGTTGCGAATAATACAGTAGGTATACCTGCAGGTAATGGTACAGGAGTACAAGATGGTTTCTGGATTCTATTGAAACCATTAAAACCAGGAGAACATACAATTACTTTCAGCGGTTCATTGGACTTTAGTCAAGTCCCTGGAACCAATCGTATTCTTGAATATGGTGCTACGTATTTTCTAGATGTTCAGTCAGATAAAAAATCGTATTATCCTGAGGAGTACAATCAAGACTATCCAACATACTAAATAGTAATCTCCAGACGATATCCTTCTCCTTTTTTTATTTATTAAAAGAATTTATTAATATAATTAAAAAATGGTTTAAACTTAATATGATATTTTGTTTTCTAAAGACAGAATATCATTATTATAAAAATTTTTAATATATTTAAATTAGTAATGGATTTTCTTAAGATGCTAGAGATTTGATAGGTAATGCAATACAATATGGTATGGTTTTAACGTATGAATATTAAATTATTGAGATTATTGTACATCAATTAATCAAAATACCGCTATCCGTCTTTATTTTATTGGGTGTAACAGGAAGTTCAAATGTTACTATGATGGTTTTATCATCGAATGATTCTAGATTTTTTAATATATAATTTGTAATTTCTTCTAAAACGAATTTATTTTCTTCTTTTCTTCCCCTAACAACAAATTTGAATTTATCTTCCATTACCTGAGTACTAGCAGAAAGTCACTGATTCTTATTATAGTTTTATGGCATACAGAAACATTTGTTAATTTTAAATAATGATAAAAAATAATAAAATACATTAGACTAGTATAAGATTTCTAATATTAGATCGTATAGCTAGAGTATTACACAGATTTTGCATAGTGATGGTGTAGATTGAAAGAATATTGATTCTTACCATCTCATCTTGCAGATAGCAAGCTATGATCTGCTTCTCATAAAATATTCGTAGAGAGAAAAAAAAAACAACCAATCTAATGACTTATAATTTTTAATAACTTAAACCTTAATTGTTATGATTCAACAAATAGTGGAAAATGTATACTCGGTTTGCAAATTATTAGCGAAGGTTTGAGAATTTATTATAATAATTTTCTTATACTATTGAATTAGCTAAAAAAAATAAGGCAACCCATCACTTTCACTATCAATAATAGATGATAATCGGAATACATATCATAGTATACTATTAGTTATGTGTTATTAGATGGACTAGCTAAAAATATAGGTCAAAAAAGAGACACGAGCATAAAGAAAAAGAGTCCAATAAAATGCATTCCACAACAGAAAATAATTTCACAGAGAACAATATAAAACAATTAATAAAACATTCGAATAGACCAGTGATAATATTATGAAAACTACTAATGAAACAAGAAAATAAAATACATGTTTTATAAATACACAAATTGTTAATGATTATCAGGAAAATACAATACAAGCTATTAGAGAAATTACAGACAATTTTGTAGATTCTACAAAGGATATTATAGTTAATTAATTAGACTTTGGTAAAATTGGATTGCTTCTCCAAAACATATGGTTGAAAACTATATAAAGATAGTTATTAGCTTTAAGGATGATTCAATAGTAACAATTAGAAGATTAAAAATATTAGATTTGTGAATTTAGATTCTGTTAATACATTTGTGCAATATACAAAAGAGAATGTAAAGGAGCTATCAAAAAAACGGATCTAATACCGTAAAAACTTTCAACAAATTTCTAGTGGCAATATTGATAATATAACAACAAGTTCTCTAATACTTATTACGTTATAAACCAAGAAGCATCAAACTAGACATAATACTAAGTATAACAAAAAAGCAAATTAATTAATCTCCTATTTGTTATATTTCACTCTTATAATTTCTTACTTTAAGAAAAGGAAAAGTACTATATTTAGAATATGGAAATTTAAAAGTTGTTTATTATTTTAGTTACATTAAGAGCAATTTCGTAAAATATATAATTAAACGCGAACTATATATGAGAATGTCTATAAGACTTGTCCATGGACTTGAAATACTAATAAAAGATAATACTACTAAATATTAATGAGAAATGCAGATAGAAATAATTCAGCGAAAACTATTCCTACTATCACTACCCCCCTTGTTATTGTTGCTTTAATTACAATGATAATAATAGTAGCTAGTAATAATAGTGGAGGACAATTTTTAACCTCCTCAATTGCGACGGTCTATGGTCAGTCTATTAATACTACCACAAATAGTAATACGTCAAACAATTCAACGCTTCCTGTTCTTTTAATACATGGCTATATGGCAGATGCTTCTGTTTGGAATAAATGGGTAGAGTTGCTCAAAAAAGACGGCATTGATGCATATCCTATAACATTCAAACAATCAGATGATAAATGTGGTTCAGCGGCAGAACACGCAAAAGAATTATCAAAAATAATTGGACAAATCAAAGAAGAAACAGGACAAAATAAGGTGAATATTGTGGGTCACAGCAAAGGAGGGTTAGATGCAAGAGTATATCTTGCTAACAATACAAAAGATGTTGCAAATCTAATTATGATTGGAACACCTAATGCGGGCTCTCCTCTCGCCCAGTCTAGCGAAATCTGTACTCCTGCTGTATACGACTTAAGGCCTGGTGCACCCGCTACAGAGGTAAAAATGAATGCAAATACCAAATACTACACTATTGCAGGAGAATGGAACCCTCAATTAGGTAACTGTCAACTAACACCATTCCTACCAATGGAACAATCAGGATCCTCTGATCTTCCTAAACCTAATGATGGAATGGTCCCTTTATCTAGTGTAGAATCACAAGATTATTTTATTAATCTTGGACACAGCAAAAGTTGTCACACTAATCTCATGAGCGATTATGAATATGGGTTAGCCAAAAATGTAATTAATCAAGATAATAACCAAACAGAAATTCAAAAACAACAACAACAACAACAACAACAACAACCTTCACAACAGAAAATTCAAGAAACCGGTGTATCTCTAGACTTGACTACACCAGCTGCGGATAATATGTATGGTGGAGAGAAAAAAGGTAGCCTGGACTTTTCATTTACAAATAATAATGTACTTGGTACTGCTAAACTGAATGAAAAACCCGCAGAAGGAAAGGTATACGAAGGCTGGTTTGAAGACAAAGGAGACGCCTCAGGTTATTCTTTAAGTGTAGGAAAATTTAAGGAAGATGGAAACACTCTGACGTTAAATCAAACAATGGTTAACCCATACACCTATACAGTATTCTTTGTTACTGCTGAACCGATTGATGATCCTGACCCAAAACCAGCAGATATAGTAGTGGGAGCGAAATTGCCTATACCATTTGGACAGTAATTTTTATTAAATTTTTTTAGATAATGTTAACAATATATAACATAACAAGGAATCCCAATTATTATTCATATTACTATAGTGACAGCACAGCACTTAACTTTGCCCCTCGTAGCAAGATTACTCTTCACAATCCAATATCCTACTAATGGGTCTACACTTCACTTTTAATATTTTATGATACTTATGATCATCTTTCAGGAATACTACAAGTCAATTTGCTTAAAAAAGGCTAATTGAATTTTCTCAGAATCCAGAAAATAAGAAAATAAATATTTCAAAATAATATAGGAAATGTGTTACAAAATTAATTTTTTTACAATACTCAATAGTTTTAGACCAGAAAAAACATTTATTTTTCTTTAAATTAGGCAGGAGTAAAAAATCTATTAGAATTGTTTGATTTCCTCTGGGAAAATTGAGAATAATCTTTATATCTATTATTATTTGTCAAACAGATACTTAATAAACCAACAACACACATTAGCTTCTCTTAGTCTTTAACACTCCTACATCCATATCATTGGAAAGCTGCACTAAAAATAATCTATTATAAAAAATAGCTTAAAAACTATCATAATTTATTAGCTAATATTTTTTTACTAGAAATTTTTTTGATTATATACCCATTTTTACTCACTATACCCGTAATTATTCCATAATTATTACCATTCTGTTAAATAGAACTATAAAATTGAGTAAAAAGTTTTACTTGGTATTAAAGTTAAGATAATTTTAGAAAAAAGTTATGCAATTATCCTATGATGAGTTAGATTTGGTGAGGCTTTATAATAAATTACAAGATAGAGCAAAAGAAATCAATGGTATTTCAATTTTTAAAATAAATCTATTATCCAATATTTGATAACAAAGAGATATTGTCGATATTTTTTAAATAATCTAATATTTTTCAGATTATTTATCGCTATGGAAGTTTTAAAAAATTTTAATATAAAAATTACATATAACTGAATTACAATGTTATACACGCAAGTGATTCCAACAGCTACGATAGTAGCAACAACAATTTTTCTGATAACGGCCCTCTTTTTTCCTGCATTCATTGGATCAGCATTAGCACAGGCAGAGAG
>DAIPKY010000031.1:0-15335 GCA_036769505.1 Nitrososphaeraceae archaeon | reverse complement strand
ATAAAGGATTTGGAGCAAGTGAAGTCATTAACCACGATGCCCCTACATCATACATAGCTGCACCAACATATAAAAAAAGGGCAGCAATCCATAACGTCCTATACAGACTGGATCTAAAAGGACTCAAACCGGATGCTGGAATATTTTCTTCTTCATGTAATTGCCCTTCTCTTTCAACCATAAGAATAAGTAAGCAACACTTAGTCATACATTTTTCGAAAGTCTAAAGCATAATCAAGAATACAAGGAATTTAATGTAATTATGGCTGTATTAAAATGGAGCTTGTACTTTAATTTCCTTCATTCATTATATATATTTTTGATTTCTCTATTTGTGATTTATGACAACTTATGTCGATTAGAACACTATCACGTTCAACTAGTAATTCGTTATAATCAAGCCATGATTACCTGATTCTTGGCATGATCCAAAATAACGATAGTTTAGCTATAAAAATAATAGATAAGAAAGATCAAAAAATAAAATAAATAAATAAATAAATAATACTATTTTCAATAAAAATGAAATGAAATTAAAAGTCCATTCAACAATAGTAATTTCGTCAATTGTTGGATTTGTTTTAATTGCTGCAGAAGCAGGAATATCAACAACAGCACTTGTAAATGCATTTGCACAAGAAGGATTCCAAACTGAAGATTTAGTTAATGAAACCATAGACATGGGAAATAATACAACAACATCCAATGCAACGCTAGTATTGGCACAAGAGGAAGAAAGAGAAGATAAAGGTGGAACGACTGACGATAGGGATAGAGGTATGACTGATGGTTTAGGAAATGATACAGGTGGAATGAGTGAAGGTCAAACTGATCCTAATGGTGAAGCAACCGACTTAGGAACCGGTGGTCCATAATAAATTATAGAATTTATGTCCTTCTATCAAGCAAATTTTTTTATTATTGCTTTGAATTTTCCTTTAAACTTTTTTCTTTACTTTTAATATTCAAAAACATTTGATATGCTTTGATTACCTAAAAAATTGAGAAATTACAAGCAGCAATAATAGAAAATCTAATACAATTAAACTAACTATTATTATGAAAAAGTCAACTCTAATGCAGTATTAATTCTTCAAAGTTTCTACCTTTGTCTATATTTATTTATCCATGTTCTTGCTGGTTTTTCACCACAGCCTTTACAAGAGTTGTTATCTAATTCATAATCTAACAACATTTTTTATTTTTCTCAATTCATAACATATTATACAAAAATTGGTATTGAAATATTGAGTATATTAATATAAAGTATATTAATATAACGTATTCCATAAAAATTCTAAAATAATAAATATATCATTGGATACTACATCTACTACTTTGACAAATATAACAAGTTCACTTCTTTTGGGAATTAATACATTATTTATATTTGGACTAACAACAACTGCTATTAATAATTCTCAATCTCTCTTTGGAAATACACCAATATAAGAACTAGTTTATCAGTATTTTTTGGTATTAATTTACAAAATTATTTCATAATACCTCTTTAACTCCAAAGGTCTTTCCAGTAATGGGTTTAGTTTATCTATTAGATTAATCATATGAGGTTGCTTGAAATGTTCTTCTATTGCTTTTTCATCAACCCATAGCTCATCAAACATAAAAACTAGAGGATTTTCTGTTGACTTATGTGGAACATAAGCAATATTTCCAGATTCGTTAAGTGTAGGTGGAATTAGATCAAGTAGAATTCTTTCCAATTCTGACTCTTTTCCCTTTTTTGCTTCTAAAAAAGCTAACATGCGAATAGCACTATTACTTCTGTTTTCAAATTTTTTGATATTTGTAGTTTCCATGTTTACTAATTTTTATCTTATTAATATTAATTAAATACATTTTGTATGTATTGATAGAAAAAATCAGTGTTAACTGTACGATAGATCTATATCTGTAAATATTTTATTCTTTCAAAGAATCCGATGAGTAGAGATTAGAGTGAGGACACATACAGCTAAAAATATTTAGTTTAATTAACATACGAAAGAAACTACAAAATTGTATCAAAATCAGTTGACACAACTTCGGAGCCTATATAGTATGTGTATTATGTCACTTTTTAAAAATAGAACATAAATTTTAAATTATAATATATTATTTTTATCTAAAGAGAGTTGTTAAAATTTTGAAATTCTTCATACTAATAAAGATAGATTATAATGTATGGTTTTCAACCTAATTTTTTTTACTATACGGAAAATGATATTAAATTGTCAATATTATAAATTCATGTATTACAAATAAATTAAAGTAATTAAAAATTAATACTTTCTGTGATAATATATTGCATATGGAAAAATCTCTAAAATATAGCATCTGTTATTTCATTTTATTTGGTTTTACAATATTTTTATATTTAAACAATTACCACTATACGGTTTATTCATATATTCCTAAAAATAATATCATACAAGAAATAGTAGACCAACATGACAATATTAAAGTTCAATTTGCATATGATCCTGAAAATATAAAAATAAATACTTTGACAGATCTTAAATTCAGTGTTTTAAATTTAACTACAGAAGAACCTCTTAAAAATTCCATAGCAAGAGTAGTTGTTACTGAAGGATCAGAACTATTTGGATTCAATAATATAACAGTGAATGATGGTCATTTTTCTGTAAAACATTCTTTTGCCAATTATGGGAATCATCAAATTATTTTAAGAATAGATACAAATTCTTCTATTATTCCAGCTTCATTTAATGTAATGATACCTTCGTATCAGTCATCATCATCCTCCTCTTCTCCATTTTCTGCAGATTCATCAGTTAAATCAAACTTTAATGATAAAGACATGCAAAGTTTTACAACTTATTCAATTATTGGAATAGGACTTGCAATAAGTATTGGAATTACAATAATAGTATTATCAATTTTAAAGAAAAAATAATAATTGTTATTTCTGTACTAAAATAGTTTTTTTGTGTGACAATTACTCTATCTTCTGTATTTCCAATAATAATTAATAATTTTCAAAAATATCTCTGTTATTAAATCTACTCTTGTAGTTAAAGTTGAATATTCTACGATATATCTGGAAATTTATTTATTTTTATTTTAACAAACTTGTGTTATCTATTTTTCGAACAAATCACTTTATATATACCTCATAATTGTTTATATTTATTTTTCTTTCATCTTTCATTTCAATTATCTGAGTGATATATATCTAAATAGCAATTACTTTCTGTGATACGAGTATTACAGAATTTAGATTTGTTAAAATTTTTTCTATATAGGAAAAATACAATAAAAATATAAAAATAAAATATAGTTATTTATTAATTGCCAGTCATGTTCTGCATTTCTTTCTGCATATAAGATGCTACTTTTGGTATGTACGATTCATGGCTGACTATTGCGACTGAGTGTGGACCCCTTAATGTTATTGGATCATCTGATACCGATTTTAGAACAATATCAGTTACAGGATCTCCAAATCCAAATTGACCGTGATAAACACACATATTGGGAGGAGATGACAATTGTGGAATATATCCAAGAGCCATTCTATTCATATCAGGAGCTCTTCCTATAAGAACATCTAAGAGACGGTCTTGGGGATCTTTAGAATCACAAGGTAAATTTAATGCTATATGTCCTTTACTTGCATAAGGTGTTGAATCATACAGTATAACAAACTCGCTAGTATTGAGAGTTATTCCATTTAAAAGTACTGTCTGGGTGGCTCTATTCATGTCTGCTGTATGAACATAATCTAAATTGCCTGATACTAATTGATACTCGGCTAAATTAGAATCTTGTATTTCAGATAGGGAACTTTTACTTTGATTAGTTGTTGCTATTGTTCCAGTACTAACTACAGCAATATATATAAGAACAGCTAAAATTGCAATAAGCAAAGTATATTGAGTAACCTCTTTCATATTCTGAAATTACTTCATTAATTATCAGTATTAAACCATTTGGTAAACAAAAAGATATAATAAATTTGTAGTAGTAGTTTACGAGTTAGATAATAAAATAATAGATAAACAGAATAGAATACTATGAGATATTATATTCAACAAGTAGAGCAGTTGTAAGTCTCTATTACCAAAGATACAGTTTAATATTATTACAAAATTTAGGTGACTAAAACATTTTCAATTTAATTTTATATCTTATAATTCTTTGTTTTTATATTATTTCATATGTCAAAACATAATTTGCGTTATTAGTAGCAAAACCAACTTTTTTTGACCCATCATTAACCTCATTTTCCTCAACAATGTGATTTCTAGAATGTGTGATAGTACTTAGATTGCATATTAAATCGTCGTCATAGAAGCTTATTATAGCCTTTTCATTGAATTGAATTTCTGCATTTATATTCCAATCACTTCCATTCATCATTGACTCTGGTCCAAATCCTCGAAATCTACCATTATCAATAGTAAGAAAAGTCTCATCTGGTTTAGTGTTATCATCATTATTATCATGAGTTTTATTACAATGAAGATTTAATAATCGTAAAGTTCTCATATAATATCTACAAGTTATAATTATTAAAGATTTTTTATCCTCTTTTTTAATTACATCAATTCAAAGAGTATAATACTAAGAAAAATAATAATTTTGCGGCGCCGAAAAAGGTTAAGATAAAAACTATACTCTCATTATTGAATGAGTGGAAAAACCTAGCTAAGGTGCTACCTATCAATATATCCAGACTTTTTGGTTTGAGATACCATTGTTTGAACTTACATAATAGGTGTTGTTTTCTCTGATTTGTATTAAGTCTAACACCATCTACATTGTAGACCTATAAATGGAAGTGCGCCAATTATAGTTATTCCTACAATCATTCCTACGATGCAAATGCTGAATTTTGTTAACTTAAACATATACATTTATTCTCTTTAGAATAGAAAAAGGTTTTCCAGATCTAAAAATAGCATATCTATATTAAAGTAAATAACATATTAAATTTAATGGAAACCCAATTATACATTAAGGTTAGTGAAAAAATAGCAATTCATAAATAAGATTCTAACATTGTAGAACAAGTACACTTATTTAAATTTTTTTACATAGTTATCAAATCAAAAACATTGAAAACGATTATAATAATAAATCATTTGTACTATCATTAAGACATAATATCTTATCATTTTATTATTAATTATTATAATTTTTTGACATTACAAAATAGGATTCAATAACAACTTAGAAGGATATCTTGGTAAATTACTTTAATACATAGATGTAAAATTATATCTATTATAATATGACAGATATCGACAGAAGTAATAGTGTGAGAGGTAAAGTTACTGATCGATATTATCCAATAACAATAATAAAAGAGTCCAATTTGCAACTATCTCTTCTATGGTAATTATCATCTTAAGTTCAATTCTCATCACCATCAATAACAATAGCAATATGGAAAGATGGAAGATTAGAACATCTAGATATTTCAAGAGACTTAATTGAAATATTACAGATCAATGGTTTTACAATTGAAAGGATATTAGAATATGGACCTTCACAAATTGCAAAAATAATAGGAATAGATGATTTCTTTGCACAAATAATATTTAATAAGACAACAAAAAAAAACAACAACAACAAAATGATTAATTAAGATTTCTCAAATACGGAAAAATTTTAATTAAATTATTTTATAGTATACATACAGACATAAAAAAAGTTAGGGAAGAAACTCAAAGTTTACTTCTTTAAGAACCCGTTCTACATTCTCATCAAGATTATTACATTTGTATTTAACCTCACCTAATAGTCTTTCAAGAGGTGGATCTACTATATCAGTTATTAAAGCAGGTGATACATTCTCATCACCTAATACATCTTCAATATTTGTTCTCGTTGGCTCATCTGTTCCACCTATTAATAGATCCCATGTTATCAGTGCAATAGCAAGATCATCACATCTAACCGTCACATTGTTATTACTTGGATATGTTGAATCTACTATTTCAACAGGATTAATAAATATCCATTGTGCTTCATCAAAAGACATTTCTACTACAATTTTATAGTCACCAAGTATTATATTTCCAGGAATAGAAAAATCAAAGTTTGCACAATCCTCTATAGAAAGACTACCACAATTGTTGTTTCCCAATTGTAGTAATGGAATAGAATTTTCTGCAATATTAATATCTGATATAGCATCATCTACCAAATAGATACTTACAGATTCAGGAGCTAAACTGGTGTCACATATGTCGTTACTATCGCATAGCAATTCAAGATATAGATTAGTATCACCTTTATCTATTAGCATATTAGGAACAGATGTAGCACTAATATCTTGTTCAATTATTGTTTCATCTCCAAAATCAATAGAAAAGTCATCTCCAAATTTGTATTGTCCATAGGTATAATTGATTACAACTAACGGTATCTCATTAAATGCAACGGGATTAAATTGACTCTGTCCTGCAATAGTAGTATTACTTTGATTCTGTCCTGCAATAGTAGTAGTATTGGTTTGATCTTGTGCAGCTATAGTATTATTACTTGTTATTAATAATAATACACCAATTATAATACCTATTATGTATCCATAAGTAAATTTTTTAGTCATAACTATATCACTCCAATAATAATATAAAAATAAATTGCTCTTTACTAAATCAGGAAAATTCTTATTATTAGGGTTGAAAGCAAATAAAATTAAGTAAAAATAAATATCAATTAATAAAATGCCTAATTATAAGTAATTAAAATATCTTTATTCTTTAAATCTAACCACCAAATACAATAAATAATACAATTACTAATTACTATATAATTATATCATTGTACAATAATTGTGTAATGGGAATAGGATATAATCTAAACCATCCCAGTCATCATACTAATCAGTAAATTAATTTTGTTATTGAAAATGAGGTGCCTAAAAGTTTGGTAAAAGAATTAATGAATCTTATCAATAGTTTTGAATCAAGTAATTTAGTTATTACCCTTGATGGTGAAATATCACTTATCATTGGTCAGAGAATTAAAGATTTTGAACTTATTAGATGACTATTTTAGGTAATTTATCGAAAGCTAAAAAAAGATATAATTCAAAAAAAGAAATTATAATATCTCAGTGCTGCTCGGGTTGTGTTAATACTTATCACCATTCAAATTTAGATTAGTCACAATTCCTGCATGGTCTTATGGCCAAACGCAGATTATATTTGATCATTTTGAGAATCCCCACACAAGTTCTATATCTTTTACCTAGACATATTTTCGGCTATTCTTTCTTAAATAATATCTTTTAGATAATCCAAAAAATTAATATATATTATGTTACCAAACCTTGATATTATGAGAATTCAAAGCCCTCCCAGCAATTGAATAGTAAGTTTCAATAACATATATATTTCAAGTTATAGAAAAAATTATGGTAAACAGGGCTTAATTTAAAACATACTTAAAATATAAGCTCTATTTTGATAGACCTGCTCGATATACAAGAGTTCCAACCAATATAGAAATACTTAATATCGTAACTACAAAAAATACATTTGCAGATTTAATCGCTGTATCTGTTACTACACCGACTAATATTGCATAAATGACTACTATAAAACCAATCAAAATAAATAAACCAAAAGTTATAAATCTTACATTTGATGATTCATCTACTGCAATTTCATTTCTCCTGATATCATCCCTATGTGAGATTTTATTTACTATTTTATCTGTAAAGGATCTAGCTTTTTCTTTATATTTGTCATCAACAGATTCTTTGTTATCGTTCTCTATTGAAATAGATTTAGTTGACACGTGGGAATTCTCGACATTGTTATTCATGAATATATTTTAACATTATAACTTATTACAATTATAATAAATATCAAAAGATGAAGATATACAAATAAATCAATCAATCATCTAATACTCTAATTCTATAAATTATAGACAACAAAACAAATTTCAAATCCACATTTCTCAATTTAATCATTGCTCCTATAAATTTTTAAACAGGAATTAACTCTGTTGAAACTTTAAAATTTTGATGCGATGTTACCCAATCTTCTAATAATAAGAGTAATAATTTAAATAATAAAAAAAATGGAATTATGAAGGGTATCAGCTATAAACACGTTACCTGATGAATCAATAACAACTCTAAAGCATTGAATTGACCATTAGTCTTACGGTACGAGTCTGACTATGAAATAACCACATACCTAACTACCATAGACGTCAAAAGCATACTAATTAGGCAAATAAAGATAAAGATAAAGATAGAAATTGTAAGTAGTATAAAGTTTATAATTCAATCTACAATACTTTAGATAATTAAAAATATATTTACTTTTATATAATAAATTAATCTGACACAACTAGTATAAATAGATAGGATGTATCAACTGATGGCTCTGTTAAAAAGATTAATTATATTCATAGACTAAAAAAACTTTAGCAGCAGAGGAAAATAATATACCATAAAATTATGATAATTTGTAAAATAATAAATACTAATTGAGAAAAAATATTAAAGTTACAGCTATAACAACCATTGTTCCTAAACTAACGTTAATGAGACGAAAAGTATTTCTTCACTTGGACCAAATAACTAATATTTTAATTATTATGTTATTAGTTCCATTATTATTAATTTACTTTTTACCTATTACATCTCAATTAACTATAGCCCAAACTACTTCAGTGGTAGAGATGGAAGAATATAAAAACCCGTTATTTGGTTTTAGCATTGACTATCCTTCTACTTGGATAATTGATGAATTTGAAAAAAGAATAAAAAATGATGATGTGGTTGGTATTAATAATATAGTATTATTTTGTCCAAATCCTAGTGCTGTAAATCAAGTAACCTCAAATCAAATAAATACTAACAATAATAATACTAATACAAACATAATCTGTCATAATCCAGAAAAGAGTTTTGATGTATATGTTCATAATTTACCAACTGGAATGACATTAGAAGAATTTACTAATTCAAAGATTTCTTCCTATAAATTAGAATTAACAGACTTTAAAATTATAGAATCTAATCCAAGTATAACAATTGATGAGAATCCTGCCTATAAAGTAATTTATATATACACAGATAATAATAATCATAGCAATAAAAAAGTTCAGGTTATGGAAGTATGGACAGTTATTAATAATGATAAAGATAGAGATGATTTAAAAGACCATATTGGTAAATCATATTCATTACGTTATGAAGCTATACCTATAGAATTTCCAATTTATCTAAATACTGCTAATAATACGATAAGTTCATTTGAATTTGAAAATATCGATGGTGATGATACAGACAAGTAAAATAATAATTATTTTAAATTCGTTCATAAATAGCCTAATTATTTTGTTTCTACATCAATAATAGTAAATCCAATGTATGCTAAAAATATAACAAATCAAATGCCAACTATTTACACATTAACATATATAGCACTATCATGCTATCTTAGATTATGAATAATAATATCGGTATTAGAAAGATAATAAAAAATGAAGATGTATACGAACTGCTCCAAAAAATACCGGCAGGTAAGGTTACCACTTATGGAGATCTTGCAAAAGCACTTGGGAATCCTACAGCATCAAGGATAATAGGTAGAATACTTGGTCAGAATCCAGATCCTATTCATGTACCTTGTCACAGGGTAGTCAAGTCCGATGGCAAACTAGGTGGATACGCTTATGGAACTGACAAAAAGAGAGGGCTACTTGAAAAAGAAGGGTTATCTTTTACCAATGGAATAGTTAGTGATTTTACAAGGGTTAGGGTTTCTCTCTTCAAATGATATAAACAGAGATTAAAAAACCTTCAATACAAATATAAGAAAAGTTAGATTATTTCTGAAATTTGTAAATGATGAATAATACGCTGTAGAATAAGCAAATCATTTTTGGTTATTTTTTATAATTTTATTTAGGGAATTTGATTCTTCAATTACTTTCTCATTTCTTAATATATTAAATGATCTTTTGAATAGTTCAATAAGTTACCAAAAAGATAAAAACAAGTTTACCGATCTCACTATATATCATATTTGAAGCACTCAAAATATGTAACCAATTGGATTTATGTATTATTATTGTAAGGTAATATTGGTGGTTCTCTAAAAATCCTCTAAAACTTACTTAAAGATACTTTAGAAAAAGTCAGAAAACTAGATAACAACTCAAATTCAGTTTTCCATCTAGGAGATAATTTTATAATCAGGTTATTCTTTTAATGAGTAAAAGATTCATTTTTTTACATAATTGACTTTATTAATTTAGTTTCTTACACATTATAATATGTTAGGAGATTTATTTTATCAAGCAAAAGGAAGAATTACATCTAAAAGAGTATTAGATTTGGATGGACCTAAAATAGAAAATTCATATTTTTTGGAAGGAAAAATGAAGGGAGAAATTGAAGTTGTAGAGATAGGAACATTCATAAGTATTCCAACCTCAGATGATGCCTATTTTATAGAAGGCAAGGATATTGTAACTGTGAAAGGAAGTAATAGTGTTGATGAAATGGCAACTGTCAAAGTACAAGGAATTAGTAAACTTAAAGATTCATCAAAAGTGGTGTCGGGTTCTAATTTCTATCGTTCTTCAAATATTGGAAAATTATCATTTTTGAATAACTTAGTAGGTGTTCATGAAGCCACGGTAGATAATGATGGTAATATCATTTATAAAGTATGGGAGTGGAAACAATCTCACTAATTCTAAATAGAATATGATTAGAAATAATCAATTTGCATGCTTTAAATTTTTTTTTCATTACTAAATTCAAATATAATACTTTTCTGCCTTTACTTATTAATAATAATAATAGTCCTCCTTCCGCTACATAAGCTTACCAAGGATTGAACTGCGATAACCAAATTCTTGGAAATATATGTGATAAAGATTTCAAACAAATTACTAAATGATTAACTATTAGTTTACAGATCCCAACTAATAAATAATACAACTAATTAATAATCTAAAACTTTTTTTTCATATTCTAAACATGACGTATGGAATTGTTAATTAAAAAATTTAAGTTCGTCTATATTATTTTAATAGTAATTTCATTATTAATGTATAGTCAAACAAAACCAAATTATAATTCTATCTTATTAATGTATTAAAATAGTATATCAGCGAGGTATCAATTTTTTCTTTATACTATAGTATGATTCAATATTTTTTTCCATATAATTAGAAATAAAATATAAAATCCCATACTTATCCCCTATTTTAGTTACTAAATTATTTTTCTCTAAAATACGTATATGATGTTGAATTGTTTTATAATCTAGTTGTAATTCTTCTGAAATTTTATTAATATTTAAGGGATTTTTTATTAGTAGGTCAAATATTTTAATACGATTATCACCTCCTCTAGTTCCTGCAAAAAGAAACCATAACAATCGAATTATATCCGGATCAGGCATTAAACATTATCATTATCAAAATAAATAGGAGATGATAAAAAGCATTTAGAATTATAACACATCTTTTACTATGAAACTAAAGAGTTTATTAGTGAAAGTATTGGATATAGAAAAAAATATGTTTTAGAAGAATAATTCCTTCTTTGTGTATATGTAAATATACATGTATATAGTGTATATTCCTTGCATTAATCAAAGAGTAATCTTCAAAAGACTCGCAACTCCTGCAAGCTCAGCTATATGAATTATTAAAAAATATGGCAATAAACCTTCAGCATATAAAGGTGCCATAGCAAAATATGCATAAACAACAACCAAATTTTGTATAACAAGCATGCCTGCAAAAAACATTAAACCTATCGTAAATGTAGCTTTTGTTTTGAAAAATATTTTTGTATACAAATATAATAAATAGCTTAAAATAATTATAGTTAAGATACATACAAGAGTATTTATATCCATTAGAATTGCCATATTCTATCCTTTTCATTCAACCAAATGTAAATGTGTAGATTTGAAATCCTTTTCCTTTAACATCAATTTCTATTGTATGTTCGCCATATTCTCTATTTGTTGCTAAATTATATAACCTCTGCCCATCTATCATAAATTTTCCATTACTAGATAAATCTTTGCTTAAATCATTTGTAACTAATTTCCCATCTTGTGTTACTGAAAAACTCCCTTTTCCGCCAGCAACTATATTTACAGATTTTGAATTGTATTTTAATAATACGCTTCCATTATTGCTCTGTAATTCCATGTTATCTGGATTATTTTTCCATTTTCCTTCCAGATAGATTGAGTTTGATTTAATTTCAGAATTACCTGGTAACTGATAGAATCCAATTTGATTGGGTGTAAAGCCTTCTTTATTGCCTACAGGGACTTTTGCAAATTCATATCCAAAGTAAAGTTCCGGAGATTGTATTTTTGAAAAATTAACATCTTGATATTCGAGTTTGGAGCTATTGTTACTCTTTTGTATATTATTAAAATTTGTATTTTTTATCCCCATGTGTGCTGCTCTTTCAGATAGAAGAGCTTGAATTACTTTTTCTGTTTCCTGGTATGCTCCTTCTCCTATATGGTCATATCTTATATACCCCTCATCATCTACCAAATATTTTCTTGGCCAATATCTGTTATCATATTCATTCCAAATCTCTTTATCGTTGTCTTGTAAAACTGGATATTTTATTTCAAATTTTTGAACAGCTGATTTAACATTGTCACTGTTTTTTTCAAAATCAAATTCAGGAGTGTGTATACCTACTATAACCAATCCTTTATCAGAATATTTATCATGCCATTCATTAAGATAAGGAATGGTTCTTATACAATTAATACAGCTATAAGTCCAAAAATCTATTAATACTACTTTACCTTTTAGATCATCAAGGGATATTGGCTTTGTATTAATATATACTGAACTTTTAGCAAAATCTTTTGCTTTTTTGAATTGTGATTTGTCAATGTTGATCACTTTTCCATTCTCGTCAATTTGTCCTGTTATAGGTATAGATTCATTAGAAGTAGACTTGTTTGATATATATGAGCCTTGAGTGTTAAAATAAATTGCAAATCCAGCTATCACAGATACTACTGCAATTGCCATAATGACTGCACTAATGTTATCTCTATTCACTGATCATATACCCCTTTCTAGATTGATAATTTCATTTGCAAGTGGGAAATTACCTAAAATATTTAATTGATTAGTGAATATCAATATTCCAAGAATTATTAAAAAGGTTCCCATTACAGGGTTAAAATATTTTAAATATTTTAACATCTTTTTTAGCAATCCGGTCGCCCTTGAAAAGAAAGCAGATGTTATCAAGAAAGGAGTTCCTAGTCCCAAAGAATATGCTAATAGTAAATTATATGCCTCTCCAGGAGAAGTAGCTGCTAAAGTAAATGTACTTCCCAAAATAGGACCTACACATGGTGTCCATCCAGCAGCAAAGGCAGTACCAAAAACAAAAGAAGTGATATAACTGGTTTTAAATTTAGGAATTTTTGTTAACTTTCTTTCAAAGTTTAAGTTGTTTATCTTTGAAGATAATATCAGAAATACTCCAAAAGATATAATTACGATTCCACCAACTATTTGAAGAGTATTTTGAAAACCAGTACCGACATTTACCAAAACACTATTAAGAGCAACTCCCAAAACTGCAAAAACTAATGAGAATCCTAATACAAAATAAACGGTATTTAAAAATATATTAAGTCTAGTAGATTTTTGTAAAGATAGAGATTTTGTACTGCTGTTAATAATATTATTATTAAAAGTAGTAATCTTTTCATTATCAAATGATGATGATGATGATGATGTTTTTGTTTTATCATTTATGTTACCAATTTCATGTAAAGTTGTTCCTGATAAATAAGAAATAAATGCAGGCAAGATAGGTAGAATGCAAGGAGAAAAAAATGATACTATTCCAGCAATAATTGAAACTATTATGCTAATTTCTGTCATAGTTCTTTTTATATTTTAGTAATAAAAAGATATTCCCAAATTATACCCAAATCCTACCCATATGGATTTAATAAGATAGTAGATCTTAATTGGCTAAGTAGAATTTTAACTGTATATTATGGTTATAGGTTATAAGTGGAGGTCGGCATTAGGCATTTCTGGCATTAGAATTATTAGTTAAATAGAATATTATAAGTTAGATCAAAATGTATTTATTTTCAACAAATACTTATTTTGAACTACAAAATTGTGTCAAAATCAATTGACACACAATTGTTATCACTATTTCAAATAAGTTTATAATTCAATAAAAAATAGTTTTAGTATTAAATTAGTCTAAAACTATTAAGAGTTTGCATTTACTAATAATAATTATATTGGAAAACCATATAAAATCAATATTATCAAATGAAAATTTAATAACGTTATCATAATAATTGATTAGTAATAATGAATTTTAAAAATTCAAATAATGATTCTTCTTCATTACATAATGAATCTATAATATCTCAATTTACAAAGCAGGCTATTCCCTTTACCCAACTATCAGAACATTCTAATCAATATGGATTAGAATTAATGGTTGAATTAGCAAAACCACAGAAAGGCGATACAGTATTAGATGTTGCATGTGGACCAGGAATAGTGGCATGTCAACTAGCAAAATTTGTTTCTTCTGTAACTGGAATTGATATAACACCAGCTATGATTGAGCAAGCAAAACAAATGCAAAAAGAAAAAAAATTAAACAATTTAACTTGGGAAATTGGAGATATTCTTACTCTACCATTTGATGATTCTTCATTTTCATTAGTTATCACACGCTATAGTTTTCATCATTTACTTAATCCACTACAAGTTTTGGAAGAAATGATACGTGTCTGTAAACAAGACGGAAGAATTGTAATAATTGATGTAACACCAGAGTCAAATAAGGTAGATGAATATAACAGAGTTGAAAAATTACGGGATCCGTCACATATAAAAGCATTTACTTTCAAAAAATTAAGCAAAATGATGGAAGAAGCAGGGTTGGTAAATTTGGAAACTAAATGTCATAATCTAGAAATGGAATTGGGCAAATTACTAGAAGCATCATTTCCACCTCATGGAAATAAAGAGAAAATTCAACATCTGTTTAAAGAAGATGTAAAAAAAGATAATCTGGGAATGAAAAGTTTTCTTAAAGAAAATAAGAATAATGATAAGGTTTATTTTTACTTTCCTATATCTATGTTACTAGGATATAAGAAATAATTTTTAATCATTCTAAAGTTCATAATTATATAAAAATTTAAATTCATAAGCAGATCTCAATTAAATGTCATATTCGAAACCCTCTGAGCCCATATATTACATAGATTCTAATTCTCACATGGACTAAAATAATATACATCAAGGTATTATAATTCTAAATGCTTTTTTGTAAATCT
>DAIPKY010000334.1:0-1639 GCA_036769505.1 Nitrososphaeraceae archaeon | reverse complement strand
CAATATATTATGAATTTAATGGGTTAATAGGAAGTAGTATTATTTGTTACTTTTTCTCATCTTAATTGTCAGTTTGTTTAATTTTTTTGGCATGGCTTAAATTGATAAAATAAAAAATGTTTTTTTTATTTTTGTGTTTGAAATGGTAGAATTAAGCATAACCAGCATGGAGGGAATGGGATTTGGACCCATTACTTGCATTCACGGATTAATACTAAAAAGTAATATGAATTTTGTTTTGGTTAAAAATTAATCAATAGTCTCTTTTGTATTCTTTTGATTCATCTTTGGTTATCTTAAAGTATACAGTATTACCATCAAATCGTTTGATTAAATTTTTAGGAAAGTAGAATCTGTCTGTGCCTACAGTTCCTTTTTTCGTTATTACATGTTCTCCTAAAACCTCTTGAACTTCACCAAAATCACTATCATCGCCCAGCCCTCTTGCTTCTTTTTTTATAATGTCTTGCATATTAGAGTCATTTAAAGGAATATCAGTTGACATATTTCCTATAGTTCAACATTCTATATAACACTACAATTACAATAAAAAAAGTTTTTAATAATTACAAGATAAAGAAGATGCAAGTTTGATTCATTTGCTTCTTCAAATTTTGATTACGAGTTCAGCGCTAGGGGGGACTCGAACCTTCGTCCATCAAATGTCAGGTTCTATTTTCGAGTATTAAAATATTGGGTTAATTAATAATCTGTTAGAATATTTAAGGCGCACATAAAAACAATAAGATAGTTATTATAATAATTATTATGACTACTAATTCATCAATATTTAAGGGATATTTAGAACATATTTATCGTGATTTTGGTTTCTTCAGTGTTTGTTTTATATTTGTATGCAATATTTTTTGTAATTTTGTCATATGATAGTATACTAGTAATATATACAAAAATATAATATATTATAATGTTCATATAACGACTAAATGTGAATGATTAAAAATGTCTTGTAATTTTAAATAATCTATAAGAAATGCAAATATACAAAGAATATACATATAATCATATGAGCAGTACAAATGAGAATAAGTTACATGGTACAATAATGGTAGAATGTAAAGGAAAGAGTCGTGCCATGATAATGAAAAATGTGACTGATATACCTAATGTTATTAGTGTATCAAAGACAGAAGATGATGCAAATGGTGGCATTTTAGTTACTGTTCACGGATCTAAAGACGATATTAAAAAAGTTAAAAACCAAATTTGGGAACTTGATAATAATAAAAATATAAAAATAGATTCAATTAACTATAGTTATAGTTAGAGTATTAACTTTATTATATTTTAAAATTTCTTAGTATTCATTAATGCATTGGGAGATAGAGGTAATTATACGGGTTGAAGATGTAGAAATAGACTATATAATTGAAGGATTATTACTTCATCACAGCATAACAGATATTGAAAATCCCTCCGGTATATGGATTAAAGAAAAAAAAGAAAATGGAAAAATTGTCGAGGAAAATCTGCTTGACAATCAGTACAACTACCGTATTGAATTTAAAGCGATAGTATTTTCTACAGAAGAACAAGAAAGTCTCAGACGGTATATTACCCGAATGAATGGAGTAGATTCTAAAAAGATGTTATTTAAAACACTCACTGGAAAAGAAAAGGC
>DAIPKY010000333.1:0-1639 GCA_036769505.1 Nitrososphaeraceae archaeon | reverse complement strand
GATAGATAACTTAACATTTGACAATCTATCATTTATCTTATATATAATAATTAAACAATGTTATGATTTTATAATTATTACTTTCCAATTGATTAGTTTTGTTAGGAAGAACTTTATATTCATCAATTTATAATACTATTTAGTTTATGTTAGAATATCTAAGCCAAATCATATACTCAATCCTTGGCTCTACAATGAGTTACATTTCTCTTGGATCAGCATTGTATTTTACAGTATGTATCCTTAATGATGATATTACAATAAAGCCTTGTATGTATATTCAAGTCGGGAAAAATAGCAATTGTAAACAGCAAGCTTAGAGATGAAGAAAAAAAGATGATGATTCTGCAATAATATGATGTCAAGCATAGAAATAAAAAGAAAAATGATGAAATTATATAGAGGAGAGTTACTAAAAGAAGTATATTCTACGTTACTTAAATTAGTCACTAAAATAAGAATAGTAGTAGAAGAAAAGAAAGAAGAGGAGGAAGGAATTAGATCATCATCTAAAATAGAGATTATTCGGAATCCCAGAGAATCGATAAAGCTAGCATATGAACTAATACAATCAGCAGAACAAGAAGTACTAAGAATATTTCCTTCAATTCATGCATTTCGACGTCAAACACGTATGGGTATAATGCATCTATTTAAGGACGTAGTAGAACATGGTGTAAAGGTTAGAATATTAATCCATGCTGATGAGAACCAAATTAGACAGGTAATAAATGAAGTAGTGTTGGTTTTCCCTGACATAGACATTAAGGGTATTGATATGAGCTTGAATACAAGCATTGGAATTGTAATTGTTGATAAAAAAGAATCTCTAATTATAGAAACAAGGGATGATGCAAGGGATAATTCTTATGATGCATCAGGATTGGCTGCCTATTCTAATAGCAAGTATATTGCTTTATCATATGCTTCTATATTTGAAAGTCTTTGGATACAAGCAGAATTGTATAAGCAACTTAAAGAAGCAAATGAACAGCTAAAGCAGCATGACAAAATGCAAAAGGAGTTCATTAATTTAGCAGCTCATGAACTCCGTACTCCCATTCAACCAATACTCGGCTTTACTGAAATTGTTTCCTCGAAAATAAAAAATAATACTGAACAACGTGAATTACTAGATGCTGTCACTAGAAATGCAAAGCGATTGCAGCGACTGGTAGATGATATAATAGATGTTACAAAAATTGAAAGTCAGTCACTAAAACTAAACAAAGAAGAATTAAATTTAAATCATGTGATCACAAATATTATAGATGATTATAATAATCTTATTGCAAGTGGCAATCATAAGGTCAAGCTATATTTTAATCCATTTAAAGAGACTTTGTTAATAAAAGCTGATAAAGAAAGAATTTCTGAAGTAATGTCTAACCTTCTAAGTAATGCTATTAAATTTACTAAAGAAGATGCAATATTTATTTCCATTGAAAAGAGAGAAGATGATAATATTAATTATGCCTTAGTGACTGTAAAGGATACCGGAGGGGGAATAGATCCAGAAATATTACCAAATATGTTTTCAAAGTTTATTACAAAATCATTTGAAGGACTAGGTTTAGGATTGTATATCTCTAAACATATTGTTAAAGCTCATGGTGGTAAAATAGAAGGAAAGAACAAT
>DAIPKY010000332.1:0-1640 GCA_036769505.1 Nitrososphaeraceae archaeon | reverse complement strand
AATCATTTGAATGATTATATTTAATGTTAAATAAAAATAATTTGACTAGCTTTAGTAGTAGTGAGTTTACTATAATTATTGTAACAATTTTAATATATACTGTTTTTTTAATGCCGTTTAAAGAATCTCACAGCCTAGAAGATAATTTAAACATTAAATATGGTATTGCTAGTGGAGATGTAACACAAAATAGTACTATAATTTGGTCAAAATCAAACGCACAATCTATTATGAACGTATTATATAATAAATCTAATGATTTTTTAAATAATTCCTCTAACACTGTTTTAAAAACTTTAGTTAATTCCTCAACAGATTTTGCAGGGCATATGAAATTGGTTGATTTACAACCAAATACAACTTACTATTACAAAGTATGGTTTACCGATCTCAATAATTCATCACTGAAATCTGATTATAAAACAGGCAAATTTAAAACATCTCCTAATGATAAAGACATAACAAAAATAAATTTTGTGATTGCTGGGGATTTAGGTGGATCGACTTTATGCAGACAACAAGACATAGGATATTCTATTTTTTCTATAATGAAATCAACAGCACCAGATTTTTTTGTTTTTAATGGGGATCAAATTTATGCAGATGGAACATGTAACAATTTAACTAATTTAGTTAAAAATGATTATAGATATTGGCAAAATATAGAAGGTAATTTTAAAAGAGTAAATGATATAGACTGGAATGATCAAGATAAATTAAATAAAACTTTTTTGAGACATTGGGAATACAATAGAGAAGACCCACACTTACAGAATCTTCTTAACGAGACATCTATGTATTCACAATCAGATGATCATGAAGTAATTGATAATTATGGAAATTGGTTTTTTTATGAGGTATCTAAATATCCAAATGAAAGGAACAAAAGTGGTTATTCTAATTTAGTTAAGACTGGAATTAATTACTTTTTTGAATTTTCTCCTATTGAAAAAATCAAGAAAACCCAGATCAAATATATAGAATGTTTCAATGGGGGAAAAATCTTGATTTATTCTTATTAGACGTTCATTCATATAGGAGTGTAAATACACTCCCTGATACCCTCCAAAACAATAAAACATTATACGGAAAACAACAACTTGATTGGTTAATGAACAAGCTCTTGTCATCTAACGCTACGTGGAAAATAATATCCAATCCTATTCCTATTACTATTCCTGATTGTATTGGGTATATGCATGCTTGTAATAATTGGGCAACTAATAATGCTTCAAATACTCTAACATTTACTAAGGAAAGAAATCAATTTCTAAAGTTCCTAGATGAAAGAAACATTAAAAATATTATTTTTCTTACAACTGATGTACATTATGCTGCAACAGTAAAAGTATCTCAAGACTTTGATAGAGATGGAGATCTATTCACATTTTACGAAATGACAAATGGTCCATTAAGCGTATATACTATTGATAAACCATATCCTCTGGATCCTACAATTAATGCCACGTATATATACACGGAAAGTGCTCTTTTTAATTTTGGTCACATTAAAATAGAAAAAGAAAAAGATGGTAAATATCATTTTATTTACAATATTATTGATTCTAATAACAGAATAAGACCAAATTCTACTATAAATCTCATTCCAAACTAAAAAATAATAATACTTTTTATTTAAG
>DAIPKY010000030.1:0-15468 GCA_036769505.1 Nitrososphaeraceae archaeon | reverse complement strand
CTAGTCTTAAAATTACCTTTAAATCTTTCTTATGTGATCCATATGGTGGGATTGCTACACTATATTGTTATTTTTTTATCCCCTACTATAAATTAAATTATAAACATAATATGTTATCGAAATGGGAGATTGCACAAAGTACTAAAGGTTAAAATAGATTTAATCCTGTTTTTTTTATTAAAACAGAAATAATATATATCAATATTCTTTTTCTTTCCATTATTATGAGTAAACCCATGGATCTTGGCAGTTTAAAAATCGGCTCTTATATTATTATCGATAATGAACCGTGTAGAATTGTTTCATATGATCATAGCAAACCAGGAAAACATGGTTCTGCTAAAGCACGTGTTTCTGCTATCGGAGTTTTTGATGGATCCAAACACGGTCTTGTTTCGCCCGTTTCAGCCAATGTTGAAGTTCCCCTTATCGATAAAAGAAGTGGGCAAGTTGTTTCAATAACTGGTTCACTTCTACAAATTATGGATCTAGAAACCTTTGAGGTATTTGAAACCTCAGCAATAGAGGAAGATATTAGGGACAAGATTATTCAAGGAAAGGAAATTGAATATTGGAAAGTTCTAGATAGAATTAAAATAGTACGAGTAAAAGGATAATGCCCTTGACATAATTCTTGGAAACACATAAAAACCCTCGTATGATATTAATAATTATGGAAGATAAACGAACAATCCCGGTTTGTTTCAAACCTGAGGAATTAAAATTAATAGAGGATTTTGCAAAAAAATTAGGGATGATCAATTCTAGTCAAGCCATTGAAAAAATGGTATCTGAACTCAGTTAGGTTACATATCCAACATTTTTTTTGAATTTGTAGGGGAATCAATTGCTGGTCTCTATGGATTTATTATAACTTTATATTAAATGTACAATATCTAAGAACATTGAATTTTTTATTGAACTTGTGGAAAAAGTTTGAGTGTCCGCTTTGTAATAAAAGATTTAGAAAAATAGAAGAATCAATGCAACATGAACAAGTAATTCATGGTACTGGCAAATCTTACACGTGCAACAGTTGTAATCTCCAGTTTTTTGGAATGCAACAAATGAGAGACCATATAAAAAAAAATCATCAATATAACAAAAATAAAAAAACCACTATAGACTAATTAACCATAGTAAAAATAAGTAATACACAGACTGAGCTATGTGATACTGTTCATATAATCTATGTCTAATCGGTGAAAAAGAAGAAATATTCACATTTAACTTTTAATTAGTAGATTTATATTGTTGAGTTTCTCTCATGTTTTCAGTTTTTGTACTGATTGTTCATAATTAATGATGAATAATTATAGACTATTGTATAAATTTGACAGAACTATGTAATAATATATTATATCATTTGTTAAATCTAAATTTCACATAACGTTAGTTAATGATATTGGAGGGCTACTTGTGTGTAAAAATGATTAGATTTATTTGTCAAAGTACACTTTTTTTTATGTCTGGGGTGACAGGATCTGGATACTCTCTATCGGTTTATACTAATATATGAAAAATAATAAATAACCTTTATCAGGGCTCTTGTTTTCATACATGACAGGAAATATCTTAATAACAAAAGTAATATATCTTTAGGGAATAGAATCAGTCTATATGACTAGAACTTGCTCAAAATGTAAAACTTCATTCGATGAAAAACTGATTGATGATCCGAGTGCTCAAAAATATTCCTCTTGTCCCTCATGTTGGAATGAATGGACTACGCAAGCAATTATGGTTATTAATGAACTCCGTCTCGATATGTCTCTGCCTGAGCATAGAAAGGCTTTGAAAAAGCAAGAAAAAATATTTTTTGGCCTAGAACAGGGTGAACAAATTCAAAAAAATCCAGATAATCCATAATTTATGGTCTATATTGATCTGACTGGGTTATTTCTTTAGTATAAAGTTTAAAGTTTCTGCTTTTAAGTTAAAAGCTAGTATATTCTCATCATTTGGTATCATAAATAAAGTTTCCAAAAAACAATATCTTAATTTTTCTCTTTGCTCATTGTTCATCTTATTAATACAATAGAACAAGACTGGTTCAAGTGGATTTATCAATTTCTTTCTTTTTAGCAATCCGACTAAGTACAGACGAATTATTTGATTTATTTTTGTAGGTTCAAAATATACTAAAACTTCTAACCATGAAGATATTAAATCCCGATATTTATCAACATTGATATTTTCAAGAGAATCTAAAATTAAATTTATTGTTTCTAATTGAAATTCCGAATCTTTTTTGAAAAAATCAATTAACTTATTTTTGATTATTGGTTTTCGAAGAAAGGATTGTAGATTCCCTAAAATTTCTATAATATCTTCTGTATTCTCAATATTAATAGACACATAACAAACTTGTTACCAGGATAATATGTAATTTTCTATTTAACAATATTTTTATTTCCTTTACATTAATAAATTAAATATCGATACCTGTAATCAACAATATGCCATGTAATATAGTAGTAGGTGGCTTCTTTGGCGATGAAGGAAAAGGAAAGATAATTGCATATATTGTTAAAAAGGATAATGTTAATTTAGCAGCTCGGGGAGGTGTAGGCCCTAATGCTGGACATACTTTTAATTTAAACGGACAAACCTTCAAGGTCCGTATGCTTCCAAGTGCTGCCTTTAATGTTAACACTAAGTTAGCTATAGGTGCGGGGGTTTTGGTGAATCCCAAAATATTATTAAATGAGATTTCTTCGTTTCAGGCTCAGAGGAGGACCTTTGTTGATCCCCATTGCGGCATAATTAAAGAAGAACATATCCTACAGGATAGCACAGAAAGTTTTTTAAAAGACAAAATAGGTACCACAGGAACGGGAACAGGTCCAGCCAATTCAGATCGAGCATTAAGAAAACTTTCTCTTGCCATGGATTGTTCAGAGATAAAAGATTACTTGAGTGATGTAAGTTCTATGATTCATTCAGACTTGGATAAAAAGAATAATATTCTGCTTGAAGGAACCCAGGGGACTTATCTTTCCCTTTATCACGGGGGATATCCCTTCGTAACATCAAAAGATGTAACTGCTTCTTCTATTTGTGCAGATGTAGGAATAGGACCTAAATCCATTGATAAAGTCATTATTGTTTTTAAATGTTATATCACTCGGGTAGGAGGTGGTCCATTAGCGAATGAATTAAGTAGAGAAGAAATGCAAAGGAGAGGATGGCTAGAATTTGGAAGCGTAACTGGAAGAGAAAGAAGATCTTCTCCTTTCGACCTTGACTTAGCAAAAAAAGCAATAAGACTGAATGGTGGAACATCCTTTGCGCTTACAAAACTAGATGTGCTTTACCCTGAATGTGCTGGAGTTAAAGATTATTCTAAACTCTCCTACCCTGCAAAAAAATTTATCGAAGAAATTCAAGCAGAACTTGGACTTAAAGCAGAATTAATAGGGACGGGAAAGGATGTAGATTCAATAATCGATCAAAGATAGTAGGTTTTAATCTCTCACTTTTTATATATTCTTTACTTCTTTGTTTTTAAAAATATCTTTAAAAGATCTCTGGAGGCTCTCAAAGAATTTAAAAATTGATCATCATTCCCATAATTTAAACTCAAAAGTAAATCTCTCGCATTCTGTAAAAGAGCATTTGGCTCTGCTCGCTTTTTGTTAGTTTTTAATTCGTCTTCTTGTTCTTCATCTAATAGATTGTATTTTTTTAGACGGACCAAAAGAATGGTATATTCTAACCAACTATAGGCTTTCCAAATTTTTGACTCCTCCCTATCTTTATTGTTTATAGCGTTTGTTAGCACATTAATGCTAAATTGAATCTTTTTATCTATTTCTAATTCTTTTAAATCCATAATTATTTTGCTTCTCTGCTATAATAGATAAATAATAATGGACAATTTTTTATTCGTTATGGAGTAAAATGTAGTTAACCATTAAAACAAAAAATAATCTTTTGATTTGCTATTGAAATAACAGAAATTGTTGATAATATTTCCAAGGTTCATTAGAACTGGGATAGATTACCTTAATTTACTTTATTTATCAGAAATTTAGAGTGTGAAACTTGATTAATTAGAGCCTGTTAAGAAGATTATACTACTCAAAAGCCCAATTATTTTGTGATAGTTTTGAAAGTATATGAAGAACTGTTGTTACTCCTCCTCATTGTTTGATTAACATTAGAACATGCCGAGAGTTGGTTATTTAAAACTAGCTTAGATTCTGTTATATAAAACTATAAACTCTACTATAATATATAAATTCTATATAGAAAGTATAGATTGTTGTTTTAATGCTTCTAAAATAGAGTGTAAAATATTAATAGCCTTTTTTTTGAACATAATTGCTTGGAATCTAAATCACCTTTTTACATTGAAGTAAATGACCTAAATAATTTTGCAAGATTAGTTTGTGCCTTAGAACGTGCACCATTACCAACTTTTTCGATGTACTTAAAAGATGAACATGTCTTTGCTGTTCAAACTGAATTTATTTATGGGACTCCTGTGATTTACTATGTTAAATTTGAGAACTCTGCTCTCTGTAACCAATATCTTGCCTATAGATGTCATGGTCTGACTGAAACAGTGACGTTAGTAGATATTGCTTCTAATCCTCTTTTTGTTTATTCTCCAATTATAAATGTTGAAAAACTACCACAGGTAATGGAAAAAAGTTCCAGAAAAAGTAAGAGATCGACCTATACAAAGATTTTATTAAGAGACTTGGAAAGTCTTGCTAAAGTCGCGGCCTATAAAACCATTTATGACGAACCTCCCTTACCAATATTTTCTTTTAGAAACGGAAAAAAAAATACATTTACTCTCGGAACTTCTTTAAATTTTATGGAGACGGATTCCTTAACTTATTTTTATTATATAGATATAGACACTGAACCAGAAAAGTTTCTAAAATATTCTAGCCAAAAATCAGAAAAGCCTTTTTTTACTAACCATATAGAAGAACATGGCTACATTTATATAAAAATCATTAAATTGTTAAAAGAACACCCCCTCGTGATAAATGAGGATTGAAAAACATGTCATCTTATCATTCAAGAATAAATAATTGCTCAAATAAAAAAAACACACCGATAATCTTAGCATTGGATTATGATTTTGCTCAATACAATAACAATTACTTGTATGATAAATGTAAAGAAATAATATCAATTACTCAATCTAAAATTTGTGCAATAAAAATAAATTTTCATCTCTTATTGTCTTTATCGCATATTCAGCTATTAGAACTTAACATTTTTGCTCATAAATTTGATTTGCAGAGTATAGCAGATATAAAGCTCAATGATATAGGAAATACAAATAAAGTAACTGTTAATAAGTTACAAAAATTAGGATTTGATGCCGTGATAGTAAACCCATTTATCGGAGTAACAGAAATGAATTCGATCGTAAATTATGCCCATTCATTAAAGTTTGGTATAATCTCACTTGTCTATATGAGTCATCCCAGTTCTTATGAAGGATACGGCTTACAAATTTCTACTTCAAATAATGAGCATAGTAATACCGAATCAATTCCTATGTATAAATTACTATACAGGTACTCAATATCAAGTGGTGTGGATGGAATAGTAATAGGTGCTCCCAAAATTGATATTATTAAGGAAATTTCTCAATTAAATGAGACAAAGATTTATTCGCCAGGTTTCATTACCCAATATGGTTCAATAGATGATGCAGTAAAAGCTGGTACAGATTATCTCATATTAGGAAGACACATATTGAATTCTTCATCTCCTCTTGATAATGTCAATCTCATACTAGATCAAATAAAGAAAGCTAAAAAATTCATGCTTGAATGATTATTTTTATATTTTGTTAATAAAAATAAAAGGATAATAAAATTATTGATTTGCGGCATCGTTTAGACCATTAATAATTTTTTATAAAATTCGAGTCTTTTCTCTATGTCTAGAGAAGAAATATTAATTATTTTATTGGGCCCAAAATCTTCTATTGCAAAAGAACCCATTATATTTCCATATATTGAAGCTTCTCTTATAGTTCTTGCATTTATCTTTCCTTTTTTGGACAAATAACCAAGAAATCCCCCTGCATAGCAATCTCCTGCTCCGGTGGGATCTACTACATTTTCGATAGGGATAGCCGGAACTACAGATATGATGTCCTCATAAAAAAGCATAGAGCCATTTTCGCCTTTTTTTATAATTATCAGCTCAGGTCCCAATTCTTTAATTGTTTTAGCACACTTTAGGAGATTATATTCACCGGTTAAAAGCCTGGCTTCTTGGCTATCGATTATTATTCCATTTACTGCTTTTATCATTTCTATGACCTGTTCATATTTATTCTTGATCCAATACTCTATTGTATCACAAACGACAAAATCAGGATTGCTAAATAAGCCTTGCATTTTTTTGTTTTGAACTGGATCATTATTTGCTAAAAAAATATATTTAGAATCAATAAATTCTTCAGGAACAAAAGGTTCAAAATTTTCAATAACATTTAATTCGGTTTTATTGGCAGTTCGAACTGTCAAGGTAGGATCAAAAGATGAATCATAATGAAAAGTTTTTTCATTATTTTTTACAATAACACCTTTAGTATTAACATGTCTATCCAAAATATCTTTATACTGTTGAGGAAAATCATAACCAATTATTCCGATAATATTAGTTGATGTGTATTTTGAAGAAGATAAAGATGCATATGTTGCTGCTCCACCCATTATTCTATTTACCATCTTGTAAGAAGTTCTAGTTGTATCTAACGCTATTGTACCAAAAATAGTAAGCATGTTTTAATTGGTTACTGAAGGATTATAAAAATTAATTTTTAGATAAATACTTATCATCTATTTATGTAAGTGAAATTATGGGTCTTATTATTGCAATTACTGGGGGATCAGGAGTAATTTATGGTATAAAATTAATTGAATCATTAAACTTGCTTAAATTGGAAACACATTTGGTTATTAGTGAATGGGGAGAAAAGACGATTAAGATTGAAACAAATTTAGATATTAATTACGTAAAAAAGCTTTCAACCAGCTATTACGATAATAAGAATATGGCCGCCCCTATCTCTAGTGGTTCTTTTAAGACTGATGGAATGGTAATTATACCATGTAGCATGAAAACTCTCGCTAGTATAGCAAATGGATTAGATGATAGTTTGATTTCACGAGCTGCGAGTGTTTGTATAAAAGAAAATAGAAAATTAGTTGTTGTTCCAAGAGAAACTCCTTTGTCGAAAATTCATCTAGAAAACATGGTTAAGTTGTCCGAACTAGGTGTCTCCATATTACCTGCTATGCCCGGATTTTATTTTCATCCTTCAACAATTGATGAATTGCTATTTCATATTGTAGGAAAAGTATTGGACCAATTTAATATAGAGAACAATATGTTTAATCGATGGGGAGTAAAAAAATAATTGTTCATACTAATTTCACAAGATATTTAGAAATGTTGAAAGAAAGACCAATAGATATAAAAAATACTAATGAGCTAACAATTACTTGATAAATAATGTCAATATTATAGTGCCTTAATATAAGAAGACTTGCAATTCCGGGTAATGATATAATAAGTGCCAAGAGAGTACTTATCTTGTAGTAAGATAGTTTTGAAATTTTTTTATCGTCATTTTGGGAATTAGTCAATACTTTATAGTTTTACTTATTATATTTATATTTGTTATAAATTTTAGCCAATACCATTTACTCCCACAATTTTAGCTTTTCGATTTTTGCTTTTCTTCTTAGCTCTTGAAGGAAATTATATACATTTTTATGAGATCGACCTGAACAAAGCCTGGTTATTGCTTCAGTTGTTAAAGTTATTTGTTCGGAGGTTCCGATTATTCCAACGTAATGGCCATATATTGAAATATATGATCCTGTCAATTCTTCTATAGTTCGCCTAGATTTTCCTTTTTCTCCTATTAGTCTACTTTTTACCCTGCCTAGGGAGTTTGCTGATTTCCCCACATAGTCACGCAAATCAACAACTTCTAAATTGTTTTCCTCAGAAAAAAGAATAAATGCTCTCTCTGGAGAAAAACCTTTAGATATAGCAAGAATTACTTCCAATCCTTTATTAATATTCAATATATTCAAAGGATCAGTGCTTTTAGACTTTAGTATTACATCTCCATATTCACTATCAACATGAATGTCTATCTTGCATTTTTTTTCAATCTCGTCTTTAACTGATCCCTTTTTTCCAATAATCGCTCCAATTCTTTCTTTTTGGATTCTTAAAGTTCGTTGATAACTCAATCTGATTCAGTCTTTATTAGTATATTATTTGTTGCATTTAAAATATGTATTTATTAAAGTATTAGAAAAATCAAAATAACTAATAGTTATTATTAAATTTAAATATCATTAGAAAAGGAATATCTGAGACAAATTTAATACTGTCTCTTTTTGCAAGACCCAAACTCAAAGTCTTTTCTATAACCCGTCTTCCAATTAAATTAGCTATAGAACATCCATTTAATAGGTTACAAATCTCTTTCTCATTTGTGAGTTCATTAAAAAAATCTTTTGTTATGTTAATGTTTAATGATTCACTAACTATATTTGTACCTAATAATTCCTCATCACATATATTTATCATTAGGGATCCTTGATAGTGCATTTTTCTAACGTAGAACTTAAGAGTAGAATCAAGGGATCCATCATGTGATGGTTTTTTATCGGTCTTAGTACCAATCATTATAAAATCTTTTTATTCGCTCAGCATAAAAAGCTGACGTTCTACGAGTTAGTAATTAATTTGGAACGCATAAAGTGCTGTTGGGAGAAATTCTATATACTACCTAATTTTTTCATATATTTTTTATATGCGTCTAAATATGATCTTTTATCTCCAATATCAATGAATCCTGATTCTATTGTAAACGCATTAACTTTTTTTTTCTGAGTAATTACGTCTTTTACTATTTTGTCCATTCCAATAGTACTAGATTTTGGTATCATTTTTAAAAAATCTTTTTCCATTATATAACATCCAATATTTATTAAACCTTCAACTTCAGGTTTTTCTCTCCAAGCTGTAACAATATTTTCTTTATCATTTGTATCTATGAAACCGTACTTCAATCTTGTTTTGTATTTCATTAATGCCATGGAAAGAAAAGCCTTTGATTTTTCATGCCCCTTAACCATTTTTTCTAAATTAAAATCGTAAACCGAATCACCGTAAAGACAAATAAATCTATCATTTAACATTTTTTCAGCCGTTTTCAATTGCCCTCCAGTGGCTAATGGTCTTTCAGAATGGGCATATGTAATTTTTATTCCGAATCTTCCACCATCTTCAAAATAATCCTCGATGGTTCTATGCAAATAACTTACACAAATAATTACTTCCTCAATACTTTTCAATTTTTTTATCCATTCAATTAAATATTCAAGCAACGGTTTATTCCCTAACGGTAACATAGGTTTAGGAATAAAGAAAGTATAGGGTTGTAATCTTGTGCCAAGACCTCCCGCTAGAATAACTGCTTGCATCTACAATGTTTAATTTTATAATTTATTATACTTTTAGATTAGTAGTACTCAATGATTTTTTTTAAATATTCGATAATTTCTCCTGGGTGGTGGCCAAACATTATCACCATAGGCTCTTTACCTATGTCTCCTTTATGGTAAATTCCTCTTACCCACTTATTTTTTAGAATGGCCTTTTTAATTCCCCATTGAATAGTATAACCTTCCTTTGTCTTTATTTTTTGAGGTTCTAATCGTCTATCATATTCAGATACTTTCATAAATGACTCTAATAATTTTATTATTTTTTTCTCGTATTTTATATTAAATCCAGAGCGCATCAAAGGATCAATAGTCATGTATGAAAGAACTGCTGACGCAATATGTTGTGATGCCCCAAATTCAATACACGAACTTGCTTTCACTTGTTGATCTATCCTTACTATCCTTCCTTTTATTCCAGCAACTTCTCGGATACTGCTTGCGTTTGGTATTGCGTATACAAAATTAGATTGTGTTTCTGGTATTAACTTTCCCACGCCTGACAGAGATTCTAGCTCTTTAATAGCTATTGATAATTCATCTATTACACGAAATTTAAATGCAGAGGAAGAAGTTGAGATAGCAGTATCTGTGACTGGGTATCCTTTTCCTATATATAAAAGATTTTTCAAAACACTATTTATAAATTCATTCGCAAATTTACATGCTATAGAGATTTCATACCCTTGTGCTATGTAGGAGGATAAGGCTGCAGAGAAATTGCATCCAGAGCCATGACTTTCTGGAATTGGTATTCTAGAATTGGAGAATTCGATTATATTTAATTTATCATCAATTAAAGTATCAATAGACTTTCCTGAGAGAAGATGACCTCCCTTGAGGATTACATTTTTTGGGCCCAATTTTTTTATCTTAATTAAAGACTTGACTATATCGTCTTTAGTATTAATTTCAATCCCCGAAAGTTGTATAGCCTCGTTTATATTGGGTGTAATTATTGTAGCAAGAGGTAGTATTTTTTTTGTTAGATCGTTTATTGCTTCAGACTTTAGCAAACTTTTTCCACTGGTAGAAGTAAAAATAGGATCTACTATAAGCGGAATATTTATATTTTTTAAAACCTTAAATATTTTGTTAATAATTATTCCATCATAAACCATTCCAATCTTAATAGCATCGATTCTTATGTCATTTAGAATGGAATTTACTTGTTTAATGACTATTTCAGCAGGAAGAGGAAAAACAGTAAAGATATTCTTTGTATTTTGAACAGTTATTGCAGTAATGGCAGTGCATCCATAGGTTCCGAGAGAGGAAAATGTTTTCAAATCTGCTTGTATACCCGCTCCCGACGATGAGTCACTTCCAGCAATACTTAATACTGTACGTAAATTCATGCTATACTGAGATAATACATGGAGCTTCTAAAACTTAATTATTGCAAATACATTAAGAAAGAAGAATATATTTAGACCCCTAATATTTGCTTTAACAATGCTCTATAATCTACCTTTTCTTTTGTACTACCAGGTGAAGGTAGTTCAAATATCAAAGGAATAGGTTTTACAGAGCGTATCCGAGCAAGCTCCAATCTAATTTGTTTACCAATGTCATCACTTAATAAAATTAAACCTACTTCATTTCTAGAATGTATTTGGTTTATTCGAGAAAGAGCATCTTTAGGTGTTTGAACATTAATTCCTTCGATTCCAGCCATTTGAAAACTTGTAATAAAGATACGATTTCCTATTGCTAAAACTTTCAACTTTAATATTGTGAGTAATTTTAATCCTTTAAATACTTTTTTCAGAAACTTGAAGAGATATATAGAAAATTTATTTGTCTAAATTATTAGTAAATTTTTAATAAAATGAAGACAGAGACTAGCCCCAATGATGCTAACAAGATAAATGTTGCTTTCCATAATCCTGCATTGGCTTTTTCACTTATATCCCACATACCGCCACTTATTTGATTCTCATTGGATTCTCTTTTAAGATTTTCATAACTATAAAAATTAGTAAAATCAGCAGGAGGTGTCCAATTAAATTTCTGAATGTTTTTATCATTGAATATATTAGAATCGTATCTTTCCTTCGCTTTCTCATCTGATAGAATTTCATATGCCTTAACAATTTCCATAAATTTCTGTTTTGATTCTTCTGAATTTTTATTCTTATCAGGATGGTATCGCAAGGCGAGCTTGCGAAATGCTTTTCGTATCTGAATTTGATTAGAATCCTTTGTTATTCCTAATATTTTATAATAATCTGACACTTAATAGTATATTGGTAAAGCTAAAATAATAATTTTTTCTTAATATTACAATTTTTACAGTAGATCACATATATTAGTCACTATAACAAATAAATCATAATCTATTTATCTTCGTGAATGGATCTGTTATTATATGGAAAAATTCTTTGGAAAGAAGGTAACGGATAAATTTAATTTCGAAGAGAAAGATAAAATACCTTCTGAATTACCTCATCTTAACAATATTAATAATATTCAAAAATTTGATCTTTATAATAAGGGAATTAATCATATGGCTAATGAAAAACTCTCTGATGCTATTAGATGTTTCGAATTATCTTTAAGAATTGATCCACAATTTGTTAATGCATGGATAAAAAAAGGTTATGCTCATTTTCATCTTTCCGAATATAGTGTAGCTATTTCTTGCTATGATAATGCATTAGATTTAGATATAAACAATTTCGAGGCTTGGAATCTTAAAGGACTTGCATATTATCGAATGAATAACTTACTAAAAGCAATAGAGTGCTGTGAAAAGTCAATAGATATCAATCATAATAATGGAATGGCATGGTATAACCTGTCATGTTATCTCGTGCTTGATGGCAGAGTCGATGATGGCATGGAGGCACTTAAGAGAGCCATTGAAATTGATATTTCCTATGCTAAACGAGCTGTGCGAGATAAAGATTTTGAAAATGCAAAAGCAGAAGAAGGATTTAGAAGAATAATCGAGGTTGTTGTTTTAGAGGCAATAAGACATGGTTACGATTATCCAGGTAAAATTATTTGGATCACTGGTATGGATAAACCTGATGTTGACGATGCTTTGTTAAGACTGTCGATGAAAGGTTTAGTGGTTAGAAAGGAAAAGAAAAACTTTTTTAATAAAGAAGAATATTTTGAACTATCTAAAGAAATAGCTTCAAAGGTAGGAACCCTTAAACGCTCGGGCTTCATGGGAAAATCTCGCGAAGTTTCACCTCCTGTTCAACAATTAAAAGATATTAGTGAAATCTTAGCTAAAATGAGAGATTCTGTCGAACAAGGTGATGTCCAAACAACTATGGCATATTTTGAAAAATTGATAAATCCTTCTTTTCATGGAAGTACAATGATCGAAAGATTCTTTAATGAACATAGAGATTTAAGACTTTATCAAAATCGTCTTAAAGATAAAGGTCAAGAATATTTAAATTCTCATAAATCTGACTTTATAAAGTTGATGATAGAAATTGACAGTAAAGTCAAGGGAACTCATTTCTCTAATAATATAATAGATAATTAAAATTACTGTTGATTATGTGGCTTTGCAGATTAAATGCATTAGTAATATATAATGTGCTTATAGTGATAATAGTATGCCAAAAATATTTGCTGATGTCAGCGAGAAAGAAATTAGTCGTTCAATTGCTGCAATGTTTATGGAAACTATAAATGAATATACAGACTCTGATGTTATTATTATTGGTGCTGGTCCTGCTGGCTTATCTGCAGGTAGGGAATTAGGTAAATTAGGAATTAAAACCTTAATTATAGAACAAAATAATTATATTGGCGGGGGTTATTGGGTAGGAGGTTATATGATGAACCCTGTAACTGTAAGATCCCCTGCACAAAAAATTTGGGATGAATTAGGGGTTCCCTATCGAGTTGTAAGAGAAGGACTATATGCTACATGGGGTCCTCATGCTTGTTCAAAGTTAATAGCCGCAACATGTGACGCTGGGGTACGATTTTTGCAATTAACTAAATTTGATGACTTAGTAATAAAAAATAAACGTGTCGCCGGTGTAGTTGTTAATTGGATGCCAGTTTCTGCATTACCAAGAAATATTACCTGTGTAGACCCAATTGCATTCGAAAGCAAGATTGTTATTGACGCATCAGGTCATGATTCTGTTGCCGTAAAGAGATTGATGGATAGAGGGTATGTAAAATGGAAAGGGATGGATCCTATGTGGGTTGAAGGAGGTGAAGATGCAGTAGTCAATCACACTGGTGAAGTATTTCCAGGTCTAATTGCAACAGGCATGTCAGTAACCGAAACCCATGGACTTCCACGAATGGGTCCTACATTTGGTTCAATGTTATTATCTGGTAAAAAGGCTGCTGAAATTGCTGCTCGCAAGTTAAAAGAAGTACCACAAATTCCAAATTGAAAAAACTAGAGTAAATTCTTCTTTCTCTTAATCTCCCATTTTTCCAACAATTTTTTCATTCACTATGTTATTTTGCAAATACCTTAAATTCTATAATGAATCCTCTTGGAAAGAAGTAAACATTGAAAAGATCATAGCTTGTCTAAAAAAAGTATTGCCCAATAATGTAATAGAAAAAGAGAAAAAATTTCCATTATATTTAAATTCAATAGATAAAGAAAAAAATTTTTCATTTTACGAGCAAGCGGTTGTTCAAGACTTGAAACAACCATTATACATTTATGATTTGAATTATTATCCTTCCTGGTCTGAAGAAAAAAATGTCATTACACTCAACAAAAAAATTGATTGTGTCGATCTATTATTATATGATGGATTTATTCTACAAAATTTAGTTCAGAAATTAATAATAAAACCTGAGCAGGAATTAACATTATCAAAAGTACATATTATAATCACTGATAAATTATTATGCACATTTGATGAGTCGGATTGGAGATATCATGCCAGGTCACTCATTTGTGGAAACCCAACTTTGATTTCTTCTTCAGGAATTGTAGAAGGACCGGCTAAACCTCGCGATTATTATTATAAATTATATTTTTTTAAAGAGACACGTGATACTATGGATGAACTTACAAAAGAATACAGTGGACAATTTATAACTTATAATGATCCTCGAATCAATGAGATTATTGAAGGTTTAGTTCTTCAATCACTTTTTTATTTTATCAATTCAGGAGAGCCTTTTTGCCTAGACAGAAATTGTAGATTTTTTAATGCACACTTTCAAGATGAGGCTATTAGAATAAATATAAAAACCAAAAAGATATGCCAAAGACATACAATTCTTCTCACTAAATATAATGAAAGTCTTTTTATCAATAATAACACCCCTAAAAGGGTAAAAGAATAGAAACAATATAGCGAACCAATTATTAATTGGTCTTTATTTTTATTTATAACATACAGAATGCAAGTCCGTGATGATGAGACGAATGAGAATGCTTATGACACCATAGATTCTTCCAATAATCAAAAATCAAAAACTTTTGATATTATTATAATTGGTTCTGGTCCTGCTGGCTATACCGCAGCAATCTATACCTCCCGTGCTAAGCTAAAGACTTTAATAATATCTGGAAGTTTACCTGGCGGACAATTAATGACGACTAGTGAAGTTGAAAACTATCCTGGCTTTCCTAATGGAATATTTGGGCCTGAATTGATGATGAACATGAGACAACAAGCAGAAAGATTTGGTTCTATTATTGTTGATGATGAAGTAATAGAAGTTAATTTTAAACAAAAACCTTTTTTTGTAAGAACCTATTCCGAGAAATATTTATCCAAAGCAATCTTAGTATGTACAGGAGCTACTCCCCGAAAATTAGGGATAACGGGAGAGGACGAATATGGGGGAAGAGGTGTTTCCTATTGTGCTACTTGTGACGGTCCTTTCTTTAAGGGAGAAGATATTGCTGTTGTTGGAGGTGGAGATACTGCCCTTGAAGAAGCTACATTTCTAACAAAATTTGGAAAATCTGTAAAATTAATCCATAGACGTAATT
>DAIPKY010000331.1:0-1655 GCA_036769505.1 Nitrososphaeraceae archaeon | reverse complement strand
TGCTAATGATGGAGAGTTTGCTAAAAGATATAATCAGGAAATATCAAAATCAAATCTTACCTCTAATGCTTTAGTAGTTGTTACCCTTGTAGATGAGGTTTTAAGAAATTATGCAGATTCTATAGATCTAAACTTTGACCTTACAAATATGTCTAATCTCTTATACATTATACCAACAACAAATTTTAATAATAATAGTAGTAATTCTAGTAACGAATCTATTGATAAGTTAGAAAGTTCATTTTTTGCTAATGTGTTTAACAATTCAGAAAACTCTACTAATGTTAATGTTAATAAAAATCATAGTAAAAATCCGCTATTCTTAACAAACCATACTCTCATGAATTATGCTAAACATGAAACGGCGAAAACTCTTGCGATGAAAATCAATACTCTGTTTCAGCTATATCTGAAATCATTTATTGGATTAGATAAGACTAAACTGAATGATGTAAGAAAATTGGAAGATGATTTCTATAAATTTTATTCTATGATAGACCAGAATTCATCTCCAGCTGAAATAATGAAAAAGGTCCATATAGACATACAACCTGTTATGCAAAAAGTATATAATTTAAAAACCAAGACGCAACTAACATAATCATGACAGTAGTATCTGTTTTTAAAATAAAATAAAAAAAGATTATATTGATTAAAAAATCAAAACTAAATTTATTTATTTAATAATATTATAAAGGTAAAATAGATATTATAAAAAAGTTGATTAATTTAATTGAGAGTAAATTTTATAATACGATATTAGATCCAGAAAATGCCATTTTTACCAGTATAATAATTATGGCATTATAAATGAATAAAATAATCACTAGATTATATTATAGATAATTATTCAACAAGCATAAAGAATATCTAAATAAAAAGATGAAAAAAAATAGTTGTTTGTAATATTATTATAATTTATTTTTTTTTATTCTGTATGTCCAGCCTCTGTAGCAGCATGTTCTTCTTCACCTTCAGAATGACCATACTCTCCTTTAGTTATTTCATTTATACCTATAACTACACTTGCCGTTGGTGGAAATTCTAAATCATCTTCGGTAGGATTCTTTAATGCAATATCTGTTATTATTGTTACATTGCCGCCAGGTATCAAATCAGCATGATATAGACATTGTTCTCCTGGAGTTGACAAGGGATCTATATTTTCAAGAGGTGCTGCTGTCATGTTTGGAGCAGAACCAATTAAGATTTGAATCGGAGTAGTACTATCATCTTCACAAGGAGCTTTTAAAGCTATATGTCCATTCAAAATGTGATAAGGTGTAGAATCATAAAGATGCATAAAATCTCCTCCTGGAATAACCTTATCTTGTAATAGTTCTGTAACTGAATCCCTCACAGTACTTGTTTCATTATATTCTTTTTCTTCTCCAGCTGAATGACCAGCTTCGGTAGTAGCAGCATATTCTTCCTCCTCCGCTTCCGTTGTATTTGCCATCGACATTGTATCATTCTGTGCATAGGATAGTGGAATATTACTAAACATTCCTGCTATCACTGATAGGCTTAAAATTGCAATAATGCTGTATTTTTTAATATTTTGCATTAGATCGTTCTGCAGATTTTTTATTATTATACTTTATAGTACAATCCTCGAATATTACTCTAGATAATGGTTATTTATTTTCTATATT
>DAIPKY010000104.1:0-5009 GCA_036769505.1 Nitrososphaeraceae archaeon | reverse complement strand
CTATCTCTTTTATCTTTCTATATAAGATCATTCCATCCATCTTTGGCATTTTCAAGTCAAGTATAATCAAATCGTGACTATTTTTTCTAATGTTATTGAATGCTTCCACAGAATTAGTATATGCATTTACAGTATATCCATTGTGTTCTAAAAATATGGAAAATAAATTAGTAATGTCTTTATCATCATCTTCTATTATCAATATTCTTTTATTTTTATTAGTAGACACTATACCAATTCTCTAATTTATTATTCCATATACTATATTATAGTTGAAGATAATAATTATAATATTTTATCTAAAGTAAAAGATATTAAATAACTGAACAACAATTTCAATTTGCAAGACAGATTTATTATTATCTACCGTTGATATTATCACTATTACTAAATTATTTAATTCAACAAAAGTTTCTTTACTTCATCTTTTAAATTTTCTAAATATATAGGCTTTTTAATTACTTTATCAATCTTTAGACGTTTGTATGAAACTAACTTTGGGAATTTTCTATTATGAGAAATGCTCATGTAACATCAAAAGCTATATAGTCATCTTGAATCACACCTATAGCTTTTTTGAATAGTGGGTGTTTAAATTGCCTGACGACACCCACTAGAATGTTTGCAAGTAGTTTTGATGGTGCATTATGACAAGAGAAGGTAGAATAAAAGACTGTTGATTTTTTGGTGTAAGAGACTACCATAACACCAAAATTAGATATGATAAAGGTGCCCGTAAAGTAGCAATAATAATAACAATAAAATGATTAAAAAATTTTTGATAACAAATTTAGCTAATTATGTTAGAGAAATATCCGATTTTTTTACAATATATTTTTATCTATAAATTAAATAATTTTCTTAAAGTTATTGAACTTATTGATAAGAGGAGACATGATTATCACATTAATTATAAAATTAAACTGTGATTCATAGTTATGGTTAATTAAGTAATGCCTCTCCTGGAATTTATATCAAGACTTCTATAGATACTTCTGGAAAATCTCAAATTTTTTGTGCGAATTTTAAGATTCAACTTATAATTACTTAGTTTTTTTCTTAATAAGTTAAAATCATATACTGACATCTAAAACAGTAGATTAGTATCGCTTTTGACACACAAAAATGATATATATGTTCCACTTTCACCCGCATTAATAACAAAATTAAAATAATATTAATATTCTATATTATTACTAGGAAGTATAGAAATATCACAATATCTGAAGAAATTTATTATAGATTAAAAGAATTAGGAAGGACTGCAGATTCTTTTAATGATGTAATAAAAAAATTATTGATTAAAAAAGGAGAAATAAAATCAGAATATGAAAAATAAGTCATATTTATCTATAGGTAAGAATAATGGACACTACACAAATAAAATTTACAATTTAGGAAAAATGGAAAAAAGTTCAATTATTATCAATGATAGGTGGATTATCATTACTTGTGGTCATAGCACTCATAATACCAATATATGCAGAAGATTCTAAAAAAGATCTATGTAAAGACAATGGTGGAGACTGGAAAATTGGTGAATGTGATTTTAAAACAGATGACGAAGACAAGGCAGAGGAATTCCTTGATGATGTACAAAAAAATAGAGGAGTTTAAGGATGATAAAGCAGCTCTTGAAGATTATTTATGTGATAATGAAGATGCAGACACAACTAATACAGAATTATTTCAGTCAGCAACATTAACTTTTGTTTCTTCAGAGGAAGAAGAACACTGGGAAGATAACAATGGGGACTGGAGTAAGAAAGACAAGTCATGTAAGTTTGACGATGAGGATGAAGCTGAAGAATATGCAGGAGAGAAATATCGACACTTTGCTGACAAACCAGACAGAGAACCAAGGTAGAGGTGACTGGGAATATGATGATGAAGATTCATAATTACTTTTTTGATTGAAAGTCTCAAAACTAACTCTCCGAGGGTTTTTCTTTTTATTCTATTTACTTAGCTCAGTTTAATATTCTTTGGATATAAAGTATACTAAATCTATTTTTCATTATTTTTCTTCTGTTAATATAACAATTATAATAATCTAATTAATTACATGACTACAATAAGTATTAAAAGGAAAATAAGTTCTATCTAATTATGCAATTAAATACGTAACAATTATAAATCTCAAAAACGTATGAAGAAGCATATACCATTTCTGTCTTCAAATTTATAAAATGTTGTAAAAATTACAATAAATGTAAAAAGTTAAATAGTAATAGAATAGATTCCTTTCTTCAAGGAAATTAATTGCTTTGATTGATTTGAAATTATAAATAGTTTAGAAAATAAAATATTATTATTAATGGGCGCTTTCAAATATCAAAGAAATCATAATACCTTTTATTTTAAAAAGAATAGTTCGGATTATAATAAATATTATAGGATGGTTACAGATACCATGAACTATTACCTTCTGGCCGTTATACTAATCCGGCAGGGGGAGCTTTACATAAAGCATGGATAGGATATATTATAGCTATCAATAAATTCGAATTTGTGAAAGAAATCAAATATGCAAAAATAATACGAAAGTTACAAAGGGAATTAGGTTTAGAATTATCTGATTTTGATTGTTTGATTGTCTCTATTGAAATTTAAGACATTAGATTATAATAAACGGAATTTGAAAGAAAAAAATATAATTAACTTTTAGGAAAATAATAAAATGTTATTTTTAGGAGCAGGAGCGTCTAATGCATTAGGAATACCTCATCTTTCAGAATTAACAAAAAAAGTAATAGAGAAATTAAACAGCAAAGGATATGGAGAACAAATATATGAAATAAAAGAAAATATTAAAAAAAAGAATAAAAATTGTAGATACTATCATAATAATGAAATTGACATTTAAGTTCTCCTGACTATTATTAACAAAGAGGGGGACTGTATTAAGTCGCTTCAATAACTTGGTCCTTTTGCAATTTATTGTTCAGAATTAAAACCTAATAGAATAAGAAATTTAGAGTCAAATGACATCTTAAAGATAAGAAATATTATTTCAAAGGAAATTATAAAGCATTGTAAAGGCTTTGAAATAAAAAAATCAAACAATACTATTCTGAAATATTAAATGTGTTTAAAGAAATTCCAAGGTTTAAGACTTTTACGAATGATACCCCTACAAATCCTTTTTACCCTATCGTAACTGTTAATTATGATTTTGGTAATGGAGTATTTTTTGGAAAATGTTTTGGATATCACAGTATGCAGAGGACTTAGAACAGAATCTACAGAAGATGAACCTTTTTTGGACTTGGATAGGATATTGTTTAACTATTTAACATCTAATGAAGCTATAAATCTTTTAAAACTACATGGTTCATTAGCTTGAAGAATTAGAGATCATGATAAAAAAATAATTAAAAGAGATACTTCGTATTCTCATAGAGGCCTAACAGCTCAGGAACCATTAATGATTTATCCCATATATGAAAAAAAATTTTCTGAAAAATTTTATTATACGATGTATTACTATTTTAAGAAAATATTAAAGGAACGTGAAATTAATGTTATAATCGGATATTCGTTGAGATAATTCTATAAATGAAGCCTTTCATTACGGCCTCCAAGATAATCCCTCCTCCAGAATGATTGTAATGACTACAAACGATATAGTAATCAATAGAATAAATACTGTCTTTTCCGATAACATAAACAAAATTGAAATAATAAATACAAGATTAGGATCTTCTAACCTTCTGACATTGTTAAAAGAATCACTATCTTAAGTATGCAATATAAGCCGATAATAGATAGATCTCTTTGTTGTGTTTTGAATATAATAGTAAATGGATATTATTAATAGTATTGATAAGGGAATGTTGGAATTAATGTCTAAATCTTCTTACAAATCTTCTTCTTAATGCAATAGCTAAGAAACCGATACTGATCCTAAAGATTTTATTAAATAATATACATTCTTCATCAATTAAAGATTTCTAATATTAAAGGCTAAGACTGTAATAGAATTCTACTATCTGCAGGATATATCCCCTTAAAATATAATCTTAATTTCCATTAGGTAAATATTATAATAGGTATTATTGTATAATCAATAATTTGATTAAATATTTTAATACAAGAAATATCATCGTGGATTTATTTATGTATTAATTTAAATAGAGATTTTACTATATCTTATTCTTCTTCCTTAGTAACATGACTATTAAAGATTAAATAGACACTATCTATACGTGAAAGATTTTAGTTTTTATTGGCAGAATGTTTTTTTGTCTTTTTTTCTTTATTGATAGATTTACCAACGCTTACAATATAATGAAAATTATAAGTTTTTGAGAACAAGGTCATAATTTATATCGTATATAGATATTCTAAATATAGTTTTTAAATCATTTTAAGATAATACGATTCTTTGGATCTTGATTTCTTTAGGGTTAGGTGGTTTGATTACTGCCTCCATTCAATTTGCATTTGAACATACCATACCAGATTGGCGACGTAGGAAAGCGGCTAAATCGGCCTTCCATAGATATGCTTATCCTCTAATATTATCTGCATTTTTATTATTTCGAGAGATTCATAAAATTGAGCATCATGATAAAGAGTTTGAGAAATTTAAGAAAAAATATGATCCTAATATTAAAGAAGATTATTATTGTTTTAGTAAACTGTATACATTTGGCCGTTTCTTTGGATGATATAGGATTTTAGAGATGAATCTTTTGTTGAATTATCGGAACAGCAATAAAAGAGAGTTTAGAATAATAGATTATCATAATATTGGAAATTATTCTTCGATGATAAGCATTTTAATTGGATTACTCATTTTATAATCCAACAAAATCATATTAATTTTAATATATTATGTATTAATCCTCCTTGTATTAAAATATGAAGGGGATAATCTTTGATATGGATGGGGTGCTAATAGATGCAATGCCATTTCACGCCGAAGCAATGAAAATTGCGATAAAAGAGGAAACTAACTATGAAATAGACAAAAAAATCGTTTATCAATTAGAGGGTATGCCCTC
>DAIPKY010000103.1:0-5041 GCA_036769505.1 Nitrososphaeraceae archaeon | reverse complement strand
AAAGTTGATTGGAATAATAGAAAGAGGATTAAATTCTCAAATTGTTCTAAAAAAATTTCAGAAAATTAACTTTGGTATTTACTATATTGATTTTACACTTTACTCTACAAGATCATAAACTAAAAGAATTAGCTTATAGAAATGGATTACTATTAAGTTTATGAGGAGGAGGATTACATTAAACCATTTAAAATTAACTTGTTTTTGATCAATCTTCTAAAAGAAACTTATTAATAAGTAATAAATTTATTATATGCAATGCAAAAGTCTAAAATAAGTACAACTACGTTTACTTTTTTACTTGTACTCGGAACATTAATTAGCATAACTCCTAATTTTCTCCAAACTTCTTTAGCGCAACAGGTCTCTACAGATTTAACTGCTCCTACAGGGGGTAATCTCCATGGTGGAGATAAGAAAGGAAACCTGGAAATGTCTGTTCAAAATGGGACTGTTATCGCAACTGCTGAAATGGACGTACCACCAGCAAATGATCAGGTATATGAAGGATGGCTAGAAGATAAAGGCGATGCCTCTGGCTATTCATTAAGTTTAGGGAAATTTAATCAGGATGATATTCTCAGTGTAAATCAAACAATGGTAAACCCATATACCTATACCGTATTTTATGTTACCGCAGAACCAGCTGATGACCCTGATCCTAATCCAGCTGGCGTGGTAGCAGGTGCACAACTGGATAGCCCATTTGGGCAATAATAATTTTTTTAAAATTAATATTATTAATTTTTTGTTACTTATTTTCTACCCATAATATCCTATTATTAGTATAATTATTATTTTTTCAAACAGAAATTTGCATTGTAAATTGAAGCGAAAGTTATAGTAAATCTATTTATTTTAATTTCACTCTCTTCTATTGAAGACCTTTTTTAATCTCACCGCTAATATTAGATAAAACATTAGCTCCTCCTATTGCTATTTTTTTAGCGGCTTCCCCTATTTGGTTTAAAAGTTCTGTAGAATCTATTTCTTCCAAATTATTTGTCCCTTTATTTACATTATTCAAATCTACGTTACTTTTTTCATCAGCAATATTTTCTATTGTGTTTGCAGTATTATTCATCATGGAGTGAGCATATATAGGAATTAAAAATAGTGTTAATACAATAAATGTAATTACCATTGTTAAATTCGTTTGGATATCCATATAAAAAATAATAAGATTTAATTTTTATAAGTATCTATAGAATTTAAAGTAAAATATCAGAGAGTTTAATTATAGAAAAATTAATCAAGAGAAGATACCTTTTTAGAGGGGATTCATTTAAAAATCAAATTGAGATGCGAAAGTATTAAATCGTTTTAAGATGTGTGTGTCGATTGGATAATTTTTTTCAAGAAGTTGTTACAATAAATTTATCCTTTTTCTATAACTTTTTTACCTTCTATTGTGACAATATATTAAAATAAACAAATCAATAAAAGAAAGAATATGAAATACAGAAGTAGAACAGAAATAGTATCAATGATACTAGAGGCAGCTAATGGAGGAGCAACAAAGACAAAAATTATGTACAAAGCTTTTTTAAGTTACGCACAATTAAGAGAATATCTTTCAGTTTTGATCGAGAACTCTCTTTTAGAATATCTTGAAGGAAATCAAAAGTACAAAACTACAGAAAAAGGATTGAACTTATTGAAAATGCACAATGAAATGGGAGAATTGTTACAAACTAAAGTAAAATATAATTAACTTATTCGATGTCACAATAATTCTTTCATTATTGTTTTGGTTTTAATAAGGAAAGAACTATTTTTTAATCACGTATGTACAATATTTTTGAATGTAGCAACCAAGATTTCTTTATCACTATTTCAATTTGATACTCTAAAATAGAGGAACTTATAAGTAACTAATATATATAATATTATTATTTTTAATCTCTTTATTTACTATTAATTATATACTTAAAATGAAGGCACATTTAGATCAGTTTAAAATATATTTGTTTAATCTAATGTTAATTATTATTTATTTATTATTAGTTATTGTTCGGTGAATAACTAAATTGATGGCAAAAAATATAGCCGCTGCAATAAGTGAAAAAGAATAAGAGCAAAATATACAAAACAAGGACAATAGTGATAACAATAAATAAAAAATAATTATATATAAAAACTAAAATCCATGATGAACTATTAGATCTTAATACAATGATTCCTGCAACATTTCGTTGATCTTAAGAATTAGTAATAACATTTGTTTAGAACACGATACCAAATGAAGAAATAAAGATTCTATATAACACATTTTAAAGATATCAAAAGGTGATGAAGGTAAAAACAAAAAGGTTTTCCAGAACAAAATGAAGATGGAATTAATGAAATAGAGGGAAGAATAAGATTAGATTAGAGATATTTAAAAAAGGATCAGTATCTACCAGGTAAGCATATTTTAGAGAAAAAACTTGTCTATAAGTATTACAAAGTTGATTGTTGAGTTAAAAAATAGGTTATTGGAAGAAACTGACTGAGTGTAAGAATTTAGAATTCACTAATTTTTAACTTCATTCATTTTTTATTATATTCTGTGCATTCTATTTGATAGCCAAAAGATTATAGTTCTTTATGATGTATGAAAATTTGAATGAGAAAAATCAGTATATTGGGTTCTGGATATGCAGGACTATTTTGTGCTGCTAATTTGTTAGCAGATTATGAAAATAGAAAGAAATATGAAATCAGTATTTTTGACCAAAATTCTTATCACCAACTTTTACAGCAAATACATTTAGTTTCGGCTAATCTAAAAAAACCACATGATATTTCATTTTCTATATACGATTTAATGAAGGATGATGTAAAATTTTATAACGAGTTAGTAGTCAGTGTTAATTTTGAGACACAAAATATTTTTACAGCAAATAATAAAAAATATAATTTTGACTATGTTATAATTGCATTGGGTTCTTCCAATGCTTTCTTTGGGATAAAAGGAGCAAAAGAATACTCTCAATCTTTTAGATCATTAGATGATGCAATAAAGTTGCAAAAGAAAATACAAAATTTGAAAGACAGCAATATTGTCATATGTGGAGGAGGAGCAACAGGAATTAGTTTAGCAGGTGCTCTTAGTGAAACATCAAACAATAATAATTTAACTATAACTATAGTTGAAGCTCAGGCTGATATTCTTCCTGGATGGAATCCAAGACTAGTCCAGACAATAAAAAAATTTCTGATAAAGAATAAGATCAATCTGATCACAAACAACCCCATCAAAGAAGTTTATCCATCGTCAGTTTTATTAGGTGATGGAACAATTATCGAAAACTCTTTGCCAATTTGGACTGCAGGAGTAAAAGGTAGGGATATACAAGTAATACCACTGATAAAGAAAACAAGATCAAATAGAATTATGGTAAATAAATTTTCTCAAATTGAGGAATATAACAATGCATTTGCAGTAGGAGATATCTCTGCATTTCCTCTAGAGAATGGTCAGATATCACCACAATTAGCTCAATTTGCTGTAAGACAAGCTATGAACATTGCTAAGAACATATTAAGAAAAGAAAAAGGAGAAAAAATGGTTGAATTTCATTATGAACAACACGGTAGCATTCTTTCATTAGGAAACAGATGTATAGGAATGATAAATGGGATTATTATAAGTGGCTCTCTTTGTCAGTATGTTGAAGATTTCCTTATAGATAATTATATCAAAACAATTAAAAACAGAGGGCGCGGTATATCTACGTTAGCCTACGAGCAAGATAAATTATCACAAGTTTCTTCATCTCTTAATTTTATGATTACTACAGCAGCAAAAATACTATCATCTAATTAATATTAAAATTTCTTGCTTTTACGATAAAATTGAAATTGACTTATTATGATATTTATGGTAATAGAGTAATACTAAATATTAATATTAGTTAAAGAACAAGATTAAACGCAGGAATATTAAATTTATTCTTCTGACTTATTCTCATGTTCAATATACTCATCATTTGGGAGTTATAATGCTTCTGGAATATGAACAAACATTTCGCCTGGTCCATTACAATGGCTAAAAAAGATTAAATTAGAGAAACATTAATATATAATTAACTTTATATCGTTGGAGAATAATATATAATAATGTTACATCCTAAATTCGAAAAGAAAGAAACGCAATTTAATGAAGTAGAAAAAAAACACCAATTTGACTCTACAAATTATAACAATTATACTTTACAATATCTTTATAATACAAATAATACTTTTTTCAAGCTTTTCATGCATACAAAAATTTATGATAAAAATAAAAATGAAAATATAGAAAAACAAGGGGTATTGTTAAGGAGTTGGAATCCCATTACTAAAAATGGTGAGAGATATATTTTCAATAAGGAAGATGGAGAAGGAGACCTTAACACGAAATCTATTTACTTACCTGAAGCAAAAACTATTATCGAACTTTCAAACACAGATGAAAATCAAGAAATCCTTAAATTGGCAAAAGAAATAATTGATATATGTCCACATAAAGATATAGAAATAAAATTCATTGATTAATATATTTTTTTATTTAAACAACTTTATCTAAATTTAAATAATGCAATTAGATGTTAATCGATCAAATAAATAAATATAACAATTATTTGTCACCTATTATCTATAAAAATTATTGTAAAGGATTATTTGAATGTCCTATTATCTTATTCTCTTTCATAATTATACAACATTTACATCTCTCTTTGATACAAACTAAAGGTTTGTCATGACTACAAATTTGACAAATACAGTCAGTACCATATTTATGGGAAATCTCTAACTTTTTCTTTGTATACAATATATACCAAGATAACACAAGAATCGTTCCTAAAATAATGAATACAATCGATAGCAATACATTTGCTCTGAATGCCAGTAATATTGTTCCAAAAGCAATTACAGCAATACCTGTTATCAACGGCCATGAAGGAATTTCATTTTCGGCTGGTTTCATTTTGAATTGTATTCCTAATTTTTAACAATCAAATCAGATTCCGATTCTATTGTAATATTATTCTTTTTCTTTTTCTTTTTAATTTTA
>DAIPKY010000330.1:0-1673 GCA_036769505.1 Nitrososphaeraceae archaeon | reverse complement strand
ATACCATATTTATTAATAAAATTCGAAGAAGAAAATCTTCTACTACATTTTTAATTTAAATATATTTTATCGTTACAATCACATAGAAGATAAAAAAAGAAATATTCTTTAAATTATAAATATATAATCTTTGTAAATGAATAGGAGAGAAAGAATCTCTACTACTATTACCATCATAGGTTCTAGTTTTGTCATTCTATTGTTATATGTTGGTAGTGGCTTAATAACAGAAAAAGATAAAATTAATTATAAAAATGTTTCCCTTATTTTTATTAGTAAATTTATAGGAATAAAATAAAATAAATATAATTATAGATTCTATTATCGAAAAAGTATATATTGATTTGCATATGCAAGAAGTTAAACTTTAGTATAATAGTGATAAAAATTAGAGATGCAGTAAAAACAATTTTATATTTAGAAATGAATCTAGTAGAGTAAAAGCGATTTATTTATAACTGCATCTGATAACTAACTAAACAATGAAATTTATGGACATATATTTTGATAAAGAACTCATTTATTCAGATAGCTTTATAATATAATATATAAGTGTTAGATCAAGTTAATAAATGAAAAAATAGAAGAATAATAACAATTTCTTCTCTTGTTATTAATTCTATTTTTATTGTTAATTATGAAACTACTATATATGTCTGCATTTTTTCATGAAGTAGGCTAACGAATAGAGAGATTTAATAGGAAATACATGTAAAAGGATATGATATTATATTATTATTACAAAATCACCTGTATTAGTAATATGATTATTGAACAAAAGCTGGTATAATTAGTAATGTTCATAAATATAGAAGAATAAATATACTAATAAAGTATATGTTATCCATCCTGTTTCTTTTAGAGGAAATAACCCCACTGCAGTTTTTGTATTACTTTCAGTTTTTACTTTTATATCAATTGGAGGTACGTGATTCCAATATGTATTCTTGTAAATTATATTTCTATTTATTTATTATCTGGTAACAAATATTGCCATATATCTGACTATATTGTTTAGACAACAATTCACATATTTTTCTTCCCTCAATACATAGACCCAGAATTCGATTTAAGTAAATAATATATTTAATCACAAATATAAAAATACAAAATAAAAATTAATACTTTTGAAATAATCTATTTTATATCTATAAAATAGAAAAAAATTGGTTGAATACTTCTAATTCTATTCAAATGAAACATTAGTTATTATCGTACTGGTAACGGATTAGGTTTATCCAAATTTTTAATTAATCTCTTTTCACATTCAGAACCTTCTGGTGGATTCAATTCTTGTCCTATTACGCAGGCATGAAATCTATCTCCAATTTGTATTGGCCCCATATCGGTATTTCTGTCAAAAGCAAATGTTCTTTCAATTATATATCCTCCAATTTTTTTAAATTCCTTTTGAACATCCTCTATTATTGCAGATTTAATCTGACCTTTCAGCATAGCCATAATCTTTATTTTTTTAGTATCCTTTCTGTCTTCCATTGGAACTATAATTTTTACCTGAACTGATTTGTTACTATTATTATCATCTTTAACATTACTTGATTTTTTATTATCTTGTTTTATATTACTATTTGAAAGATTGTTAGTCGTTGACTTGATAGTAGGTTTAGTATCATTACCTAGAGTATCAAATGATACTACATTGGGTTTTGAAT
>DAIPKY010000102.1:0-5077 GCA_036769505.1 Nitrososphaeraceae archaeon | reverse complement strand
TGTATTACCTGTAAGATTTTGATATGTTGCTGTTTGCATTATTATTTCCTTTGCTTGTTTAATCAATTCATTAGCATCACCAGTTACTGACCAGTGCAAGAATAATATCTTTGGTGATTCATTTAACAAGTGATGATGCAATGCGGTTTGAGTCCAATTGTATTTTTGCATGATTTGCTGAGCTGGTACAACTTCTGGGTCTATTAATGCCCATTCACCAAACGCTACTTTTTGGTTATTTTGTTGAGTTGAATTGGATGCATTTGTAGATGCAAATTGTCCTGTATCATTAATTACTGCAGGTACCATTTCAATGTAGTGACCAATTCCAGAGAAATTGTTCATTACCATTCCATCATTTCTAACAATTGGTGGGGCTTGACGATATACTACTATATCACACAAGTTATAATCAGGTACTGCTTTTCCTTTAACTACACTGGCCAAGGCAGCACATTTTTCTGGCTCATTTGCTGGTCTACTCTTTTCGTTGAAAACAAAGACAGTACCTTTTTCAGGTGCTTCTGTTTTTGGTGATTGTTGTTGTTGTTGAGCTTGAGCATTTACAGATAACATATTGCTGCTACTACTATTGTTAATTATTGTTGAAACTAATAGTAATGTTCCTACAATTGCCATCGTTGCTATTACCATATTCTTTGAAAATTTATTTTCCATTGTCGTAGACCAAGTAACAAAATTATATATAAGAATTGTAGATAATTTAATTAATCAGTTAGTGAATTATTTAATTTATTAAAAATTAGAATTTACCTTATTCACTGCTACTCTTTTTTTTAGTTTCATTATATATTATCTCTCTCTTACCTACATATCTATTCCTAATATTGTTGCAATATAAGAAGGACCATTATCTAATATCTTTTCAATTTTAAAACCAGCATCCTATAAAATCTCAATTAATCGTTTGGAAATCAGTAGCAGTTCTAATCTTTCATCTTTTTTTTATTTACTGTATCTACTATATCTATTGATGATGATGAGAATGGAGAAGATTCAGATAATTGGAAAGTAGAATCTTTTACAACTATTATAGGTTTACATTTTTAGTATCGTTTATTAGTGAATTATTACTATTATCTTCGTTCATAGCGTAAAATCATATAGACAACATAATTTATAATCCATTATACATGAGATTTAGGTTTTATAACAAAAGAAGGAGGTTCATTGAGGCTCATGTAATACAATATACATGTCCTCTAGCTTGGTTTTTTCAGTCCAAAGAACTCCAAACAGAACCTCTTCAGATAATCATAGACAATATAGTTAAATAAAGTTAAAGCAGATTTGTCTTTTATATAGTTACTTTTTTGCTTTTTATAATATAAACAACTCTGTGATAAAAAATTAGTGATAAGGAAGATAAAAAAAAGAGTTAAGGGATTTATTATGTGGATGTTATTAGCAACTCGAACATCCACTTTTTACCAACAACTGAAGATTCAATAGAACATAATACTTTGAAATTCTAAATTGAACTGTTTTATTCTTCTAATACAATGCCTAGCGTATCAGTTAAATATCATTTATAATTATTGATATCAAAATTATTTTTGTAATAAAGAAATTTTGAAATTAATTTACAGTGTTATAAAATAATGGCTTAGTTTTCGTAATTTGATACTCATTATCTGTATCCATCTATCGAGCTGGCAAAGAATTTACATTATCAAAACTTTTGACTAATCTTTTTTCACATTCTTGGCCTTCTGGTGGACTCAAATCATTACTTGCCACACAAGCATGATATCTATCTCCGATTTGTATAGGACCTAAATCGGTATTTCTATCAAATGTAAACGTTCTTGATATTGTATTACTGTCACTTTTATCAAGTTCAGCTTGGACATCTTCTATAACTTCAGATTGTATTTGGCCTTTTATCATAGCAGCAATTACTAATTTTTCGGTATCTTTTTTATCTGCAAGAGGAGCTATTATTTTTATTTTAACTTTGTCATTATTTGCTGTATTGTTATTATTAACCATATTCAGATGTGCTTGATAATATTCTTGACTTTTAGAATATACTTGGGAACCAGATTTAAATAAACTAATTTTAGTAGGATTGCCAAGAATATCACCTTCGTTAGTCAAATTTTGTTATAAGATTAGTAGTAGTTGATTCTTTTGATACATCTCCTTCTCTTACTTGATATCCACATACAAAAAATTCATCTGGTGTATCAGCTTCAACTATCATTTTCTTCATTTACTTTTAATTCAACATTCAAATTATTGTTAGACTTGTCTATAGAGGAAATAGGAACATCTTGCTTGGCCTCTTCACCATTTATAAAACCAATGACTCGTATGAATTTAGTGTTTTCCATATCTACATTTTCCAAATCAATACTGGCTTTAACTATGAGCTTGCCTTTATCTTCTTTTTTATCATCGTCATCATCATTATCATTTTTCTGTGCAAATACTGATTCAAGAGAAAGAGTTGAAATACATAAAATACTAGCAGCAAATGAAATTGTAATAAACATATATAGAAATTTATTGTAACCCTTTCTACACATCTTATTTCTAAGAATTATATAGTATATATAATATTTTTCGGTTTGAAGATTCAGTAAACTGATATGAAAAAAATTCAGAAATTATTTTGAAAAAAGATTATACTCAAAAATAAGAAGTTAGATGTACATGGAAGGCTCTACTTCCAACCATCCCACTGCTTTTGTAAGTGAACCCGAATGCTAAAGAAGATGTATACTATCCCTGCTATAGAAAATTTATTACTATTACTATATAAGATTCTAATATTTTGAAAGGGACATTTTCCAAATCTTTAGCCTTGCAATATTGCTTGTAAAATTTTTTTTTTATATGTAGTACCTATTTGCAAAATTTTCCACGACTGATGAAATGTAAATGATAGCAGTGGAAATTAGTTGATAACATAAAATAACAAATGATAACAATGATAGTGTTTATTAACTTCTTTTTTTAGGAGTTTATTATAGCAGAAATGTCTGAAATTTCTTTGAACAAGTTTGAAAAAGAAAAAAAGAGTAATAGAATTACATTTAAAAGGTAAAACTATCCGTGATATTTCTAAGGAAGTTCATATGAGTTTTGGCCCCATATCCAAAATAATCAAAGCATATGACAAAAAAATAAGATTACAATCTAATCAAAAAGAAATTAATCCAAATAGTCAAATAAAAAAACCATCTATAAGTAGCCTAGCTTTTAAGCAATTTAGGGATGGTAAAAAACTCACGGATGTTGCAATTGATTTACAGATTCCAGCTAGAAAAGCTGTGAAATTATGGTCCCAATTTCTGAGATTAGAAAGAATGTATGCATGCTATGAGTTTTATCAAGAGTGTCACCATGATTTACCAACATTCTTATCAATAAACAATTTTATGAAAAAGAACAACGTCTATGGAAAGATATTGCAAATGTTTTGAGATAAGCAAAAACTATAGATACCTTACAATTACATCTTATTACAATCATTAAAAATGAAATAGAAAGATTAAAACAAACCAAAAGTGACTATAGTTTAAGACCCTTACAGCCCTTAGGACCTTTACCCAGATATTATAATTGGTAATTATAAAAATCAGGATTTAGTATTTTGTTTATGAAGTATATTATATAACTCTAAATTTCTGTCCATTAGTGTTACTAACTTCATTGGAGGTATTCTTTTTTGACTTGCAGTAGTAAGAGCATATTTTACCAGATAGTCTGGATTAAAATCAAGTTTATGAAATGAATTACATTTTTGTAACCAATCAGTTAAGATAACAAATGATTGCTGATATGATAACTTTTTGATATTTACAAGATAAGGAGCAAGAATGAGATTTGTAGCATTTTTTCTAAAATCTGAGATTGGTGTAATTAGAAGTTTCTCTATCCACAATATAATATTATTACGTTTATTAGATTGATAGCCTAATTTTTCCTCTCTTTCTCTATTTTTGTTAAGTTCTTTTATTTTTTGATTTATAAGATATCTTCTAAAATCATGCAAAAGAGATTTTATTGACAGCCTTTCTCTATTCCATTCTTGTATTATTTTTACCTTTGAGTTTTCAAAGCTTTCTCCTCCGGCAAGACATTTTGAATTAAATGAATTTGGTATACGTAAAAGACAAGACCTAAATGATGGGTTATTTGATTTGTCTGCTTTATTATTTGACAAGTTATCTTTGGCAAATCTCAAAAATCTTTCAGATGGATTATGAAATTCTTTAAACTCTTGTATACGTTCTAACTCTACAGGACAATATACTGGTAAAATTATATGATAGCCATTTCCACTCCACAAAACAGTCGGATGAGCATTATTGTTATCAAGTTTTTCTTTAATATTTTTCAATGTTTTATTCAATCCTATTTCTAATGACTTTTTGTTTGAATTGAAATTCGATAAGTCTAAATCTATGAACAAAAATTCAGGTCTCCATGTTTCCCCTTCTTTTAGTAAAGGAAAAGCATTAATCCTGCAATCTATAAAATCAGATTCTATAAAATGTTCTAAAGCTCTTTCTTTTGAGTAAACTTTTCTTTGGTATCCTAATTTTTTAGTCATTATAGTTCTGGGGAAAATTATTGGTTCTTCTAAATGAGATAAAATAAAGTCTAGACTTGTTTCTACTTCTTTCTTATTTTTGTTTATGTCAATCTGCTGGTCCTCCTTGGAAACCAACATTATTTGTTGATTATTGTCATTATTATATTTCATCTTAATTGATGATTTCTTTAATACTATCTACTGAATCATCATTTGACCATTTCAATTGATAGCTATCTTTGATATTTTTTCAGTTATCATAACAATCCATAAATTTGGATAAAACAGAAAGCGATTTCATAACTTGTAATCTTTTATCTTTAGATATAATCTGAATATCAGTAGCATTTCCATTCATCAATCTATGATAATATCTTTTAGCATACGATAATCTACAACCATACTTTTTTCTCTATGTGTGGATTGAAGGTATTCTTTGAATCCGTTATATGGTGAGTAGTTAGAAGAAGAGCTATTTCTAATATTCAAACATTTATCATTGATGCAGAA
>DAIPKY010000329.1:0-1685 GCA_036769505.1 Nitrososphaeraceae archaeon | reverse complement strand
TACTACTACTACTACTACTACTACTACCATTTTTTAGTGATTGTGTAATCTCCATTATAGATCTTAAAGTGATTCTATGAATTGCATTACCGATTACTCCTTCAGCAGTGAAATTATTATCTGATTCCATGCCAAAGAAAGAAATATTATAAGCAGCACGTTCACAGAGTCCGATATTAGCTATAGCACTTATCCTAGGAAGTACTATTGGATTTATTTTTCTTATAACATCTTTGGAAGTTAAGGTATAATCATTGTCAATATTTTTCTGAAAGCTATCTACCTTGGGAAGATTTTTATTTGAAGAATTAAAATCAAGAATCTGAAAACCAGAATCAACATTCTTAATATTATTAGTGTTAAGTACACCAGTATGATTAAGATGCCAATTTGAATGATTATTGATCAATCGTTCCTGCTCCTCAGAATCTTTTCATTATTGTTAATTTTTAATGAATTATCATAAATTGGTAGTTTTGAATCTGTGACATGAGCTATTTCTTGGGTGATAAAGTCTTCAAGTTTGATATAGGATGCTTTTGGTTGTTTGACTTTATTTAGTTGTTTTATTATATTGATAGTTTCTTCAATAAACCACTTTATTATCACAAAATTTTCATAGTTAATATTTGCTCTGCAACTAATAACTCCTTGATCATTTATGGTAATCTTTGGTACAGATTTTCTTAATTTAATTCCTGTGATACCTATTGGTGGTTTTAGTGTAATATTTTCAATGTGATCACCATTAATAATACGATTTTTTATTTCATCATTAACCTCTTCTAATCTTAAATCATATTTTCCTCTTCCTGAATAATTAGCTGAGATTGTTTTACCCCCTATTTTTATAGACGTCGTCTGACTTTCATTTGTAGGCCAATAATCGTAAAGTGAGAGAAGTAATTGCTGCATAATAGAATCTGACTCATTATAAATAAAATCCCAAGTCTGATTATTTTTCTCAAATTCTATTGCTTTTAAATAGTCTGCAAGAAAGTCACGAGCTTGGTCTATGGTTTTAACTTTACAAACTAAAATTATTTTACTATTTGCAAATGTACTTGCATCAATAATATATTTTAACTTTTGAGATTTAATTGTTGTAGTCTGTTTAGTTACTGCTCCTAATTTTTCTTTACCAGTAACATTCTGAATTATGTTTCCATCAATAATTTCATAATAAGGAACTACAACAACTTTGAAATTTAAAATAGAAGGGATAGCATAACCTGACTGATAGTTATTAGGTTCAAAGTGAAATGGTTCTTTTAAAAGACGTTCAGTTAAGATTTTAAATGAAGACTCAAAGCTAGAACTATCGTAATTATAAATGTTCTCTTTATTTAGATGTTTAATATAACTAGCACCAAAAGATGAGATATGGCTAATTCTAAATGGAAAAATAGATGAAAATTCTATTTCATCTCCTTGATTATTAAACCTCTGCAATTCTTATCCGTCTCCAATGCTTTGATCAATATTTACAATTTCATTGATATCAGATTCCTTTCTTGTTTCTATTTCTGCTATACCTAAATCTATTAGTTCTAAAGCACATCTAATGGGTTTTTGTATAGTGTAATAGACCCTAAGCCCGATGCGATCTTGCTGTATTACATTTTCATTTATCAAATCTTTAAAATGATAAGCAAGAGTAGATCTTGCCATATTTGAGAATTGAG
>DAIPKY010000328.1:0-1703 GCA_036769505.1 Nitrososphaeraceae archaeon | reverse complement strand
CTTTATTACAATCGATTGAATAAATGTCTAGAAATGGATGAGTTAAATAAGTTTGTATATGCAAAGTATTGGTTTGCGGCGAATTTTTTTTAATAAATTCATAAATTTTGTCAATTATTCGAGGTTCAATATTCGATTTATAATGTTCCCATTTTAATAAATGCCTATAGTCAAAAGAAACTCCTGCAAGTATCTTTTCTTTGTAAGTATATTTTCGTAAAATTTTTAGATCGTAGAAATTTTTAGAAATCATTAAAGATAATTCTTCTAAAATAGATGAATTTTCAATTAATTTTTCTTTTTGTTTTACACTGGACGTAAATAAATTATTGTTTAGAATTTCTCTCTTTACTTCTTTTGAATTAAACAGTGCTTCAGATTTGAAATTATTCTTAAATTCTTCCGTTCCCTTATGTAAAATAAAGGTTTCAATGCCCATTATAGAAGAAATAATTAGAGCAAAGTTAACACATGAATCTAAAGATTGAAAGTCTTTGCTCGATACTATGCAAACAGGAATAAATTTGGAAATAGCCAATAAGATATTATGAATGTCTTCTGGAAGGGAATTACTTAAAGTTAGAGAAGAGGTAGGACAAAGGGTTCCATCGTAATCTGACAGTATTGCTGATATTTTCATATTTATAGATGTTCTTTGTTAAATATATACTATTTATAAGAGTATTTCAATTTCATTATTAATATTATTATTTTTCCAAAGTGATTAAGATTAAGAAAGAATTTAATTACAATACACTATACGATATATTGTAACTTTAAATTTATGCCACTATATCAAACTATTGTTTTTTGATTTAATACCTTTCTAATTTACGTTCTTAAATTTAATTGTATAAATATGTTCTTTAACTCCATATAACATAATATTCAGGAATTTAATTTGTAGATTTTTAATACTAAAAACGGTTTTTATTAAATAGGTAGATAAAATAAGGATATTATAGTATATTAAAATTAATAAATCTAATGAGACTTATGCAATTTTTACAACAAATTATCCATAATTTAAATATAAATAAAAATATGTTATTCAAATATATAGATATCATGAGAGCTGTAAATTTTTGTTTTTTAATACCTATTATAAAATAGTAATATAGATTCTCTCTGTAACTAAGATGTTAAATTTATTCTAATCCAAATATCCAACCATCAATAATAAGAACGATAATAAAAAGAGAGAAGATATAATTATAACAATCAAATTAAAATTAAAAAAAATTGTATTAGTTTATTATATACACCATTTTAAAAACATTTAAATTTTTCATAACTATTTTAAAGGCTATTTTAATGGCTAATTTAATTAAATTTGGCAAAATATAGGTGTACTTAAATATGATATTTAGATTATAGCATTATTATTGAAGGATCAAATAGATGGATTAAATAATAACGACAGTGAACATCCAAAGGATAGTCTGAAAGAAGAGCCTTTATTTACAGAAAAAGAGGACAAACCCTTGACTGGAATCAATGAGTTATCCTCCAATGAATTAATAGAATATGAAAAAGCTCTTGAACTTATAGATAAACTGTTGATGGTCACTCCTGATGATCCTAAATTATATTATGAGAAAGGGTTCTTCTTCGAAATAGCGCAGAAATATTATGACGCAATAAAATGCTTTGAACAAGCAATAAATCTTGATAAAAATTATTTTGAAGCATGGTATAGGAAG
>DAIPKY010000327.1:0-1706 GCA_036769505.1 Nitrososphaeraceae archaeon | reverse complement strand
TCATATTTCGAATATTAAAATAGTAATAATAATAATAATATTTTAACTTTAATGTGAATATCTCAACTTCCTGACATTAAGTATGGTATTAATAGATAGACTTTAACCAAATCTAAAATTTAGATCAATTAACAAAGTTAACAGAAACTTATATTCTAAATTGATAGTAAAGAGATATGTTTACATATAAAACTATTACATTAAACAAAGATTATTATTATAATAAAAATAATTGTAGATTTGTATTATGTGATTCATGTTGGTGGTTTGCAACTATTATAAAAAATGATTTTAAAATTACTGAATGTCCCATCTGTAAGAACAGGAAAATTTATATTGAAATGATAAAAATATAGTGCTACTTAAAAAATAATTTAACCATAATTATCAATTAACTTAGTTTACTATTTTTTAAATATTAAATCTTTATAATAATAACATATATGCCAATTAAGAACATAACAATAGAAGTAATCAGAAAAATAGGGTTTTATTTCTTATTTCTTTAATTATTATTTCAGTAGGAATTTTATTTTTAATAATTGGATATGGTATTTATTCACCTTCTACAAAGAATATTTACTTAGACAATGGACTAATAACTATTCCAAAAATAGGTCATATAGATTAATAAAAGATAGCAATTATAAATTTGTGATTTTGTAATACTATTCATTATATTTATTAATTGCAAAATACTTATTAGTTGAAAATATTCCATGTAACAAACCAAAAATGGTTATACCAGATAAAATGGCTATTATTTCTTGCAATTATGAGTATTAAATATTTATATATATATTATAATCCTTTTTTATGGAGAAATATAAATTCTCTAATTATATTATATGATAGTATATTGAGAAATAAAAATTTTGGTATTTGAAAAATGGTTATTGAAGGAATAACTTTATTAAATTCTTAGTAAGATTTTTTACAATGAAAATTAGAGACTTTATTGTAATTCTAGTTTTAGGAGTTTTTTCAATATCTGTAAATTTTAGTTTTGGGGATTCTGATTTTATCCTTGAATTAAAAGAGGTAAGTAAAGTACCTACAATCTCGAAGTTAGAATTAGAGGGGGAAATTTCTATGCAAATTTGTCCATCTGGTAAATGTGAAATAGTGGTTAGTAATAGTTCATTTATTCAACCCACATCCAATAATTTGACCATTGCTCATATCATTAATTTTAGTATCAAATTCAACATTACCGATACAAATGGAGATTCCAAGCAAAAAGAATATTTTGAAAAATTTAGTGAAAGTATGGATAAATGTTTAATTTATAATATTATTAAAGATAAAGGACGAGAAATTTATTTCTGTAACAGTGTAATAAATATTATAAATAGAATTTCTGATTCTAAATCTTGGTATTATGATTCTATTGGAATTTATGACGCAATAAAAAATACTTATACTGTAAAGGGAGATTTTATAAGCAATTCTCCAGAATAAAATAAACATTACCATTTGAGCAAAATTTTTATAGTTATCCCATACCTAGAATTACAAAGACTCTTATTTTTATGTAATGATATAAATACAGTGCATCTTCCAAAGAATATTGGAAAATATCTATTCATTATAGGACTAATGCTTATTATAGCAGGAATAATCTTTACAATGCAAAGTAAGTCAATTGTTGGACCTTCTTCTTCCTTCATGTATCAAAATCCTGAATGGACGATAAATGGTTATGT
>DAIPKY010000326.1:0-1706 GCA_036769505.1 Nitrososphaeraceae archaeon | reverse complement strand
ACATATCCTAATAATATAGAAAATTATATAGATTATATTAAATCAAGAAAACCGATAATTGCCAGAGATTACTTTGACCTTGAAAAAGAAAGACATGATGATGTACGAATACGTTTGAATTCTGAATTTTATCGTGTTGAAACAAGGATAGTATCAGTACAGCCAACACCAAAAGCATTGATGGCTATAATTGAATTTTTTGTTGGCTATATTTACAAAGCTATCCTTGAAGAATCTTACGGTGAGAAACTACTAAGAAGTCTTTCAACATTGAGAGAAGAAAGACAAGCATCAGTACAATCAGGTTTTAATGCTACATCCCATTTTCCTATGGTAGATACAATCAAAGTTCAACTTGACTATGCCCGAAAAGGACTATCTGATCTAAATGTTAAACCTGAGTTTTTAAATATATTGGATAGTCGAGTGAAAAATAGAATATCACCAGGCGAATATGTTGCATCTATATGGGACAAAAAATTTAATGGTTCTGTTAATCAAACTATATTTGAGGTAATATCTCATATATGGGAAAGAACTAAAAAAAACGAACCGATAATGTAATATGGTATTTGTGTATAATAAATTACTATACATTATTTCTTTTTTATTTTTATTGATATTTCAAATTTTAACTATATATTATTAACATTCATAACAAGAGTCAGTTTGAATAAGATTGACTTTATAATAGATTCACATATGAATGATCTCGTATCAGATCTTCAACTCTTAATACGGCAACCAAGTGTTTCTGCTAAGAACAATGGTATTCTTGAATGTTCTCATTTAGTAAAAAAAATTATGGACAAGGCTGGCATAAAAACAGAATTACTTTTTCCGCAACAAACAGAAGGTAGCGATAAATCTAACAGTTTCAGTCTCGATCCTGAACTTGATAGACATACCAATTTATATCCATTAATATATGGAGAAGTCCAATCAAAAGCAAATCCTCAAGGTAAAACCCTTTTGTTTTATAACCATTATGATGTACAACCAGAAGATCCTATTGAATTATGGGAAAATAAAGACGCTTTTAGTGGTAAAATTAGTGGAAATTATATTTATGGAAGAGGTTCATCAGATGATAAAGGTGAATTAATAACAAGAATAAAAGCAGTTGAATATATTTTGAAAAGTTCTGGTGATGTTCCTTGTAATATAAAATTTATTGTAGAAGGTGAAGAGGAAATTGGAAGTCCCAATTTAGAAAAATTCATCGTACAAAATAAAGAAAAACTAGACTGTGATGGAGTAATATGGGAATTTGGTTACATAGATGAAAAAGAAAGACCAATTATTATGTTAGGTCTCAAAGGTATCTTATATGTGGAGATTATAGCTAAAGGAGGACCATCACGTGATGTTCACTCTAGCCTAGCAACACTCATAGAAAATCCTGCTTGGATTCTTGTAGCTGCATTAAAGACCATTCGCGATACAGATGGAAAAATTTTAATAAAAAATTGGTATAAAGATGTAAGAGATTTTTCAGAGGCAGAACTTGAAATGTTAGATAAGGAACCTTTTGATGAGGAAATATGCAAAAGAGAATACGGTATTAAAAAATTTTTAAATGATGTAAAGGATATCGAGGCTAAAAAATCCTATGAAGGAATGCCTACGTGTAATATAAGTAGTCTAATAGCTGGATATCTTGGGAAGGGGTCTAAAACTATTATTCCAAATAAAGCTATAGCAAA
>DAIPKY010000325.1:0-1707 GCA_036769505.1 Nitrososphaeraceae archaeon | reverse complement strand
TATATGAGAAATCACCAAGAGCTAAAACTAGTTCTGGGTCTTGAGCTAGAATATTATCTACAGTATCTTCTGTTTCACCTGTACAATCCCAATCTCTTATTAAATATAATATTTATCAAATATAATATTTCAAGAATAAAATCCTAAACTAATAGAATGGTAAAATCTAAAAAAAATTTAATTGAATAGTTATAGAATTTTTTTAGCAATACAAATGACAAAAATGTTATATTTATAATTGACGTAATATATACAACATAGAAACTTCAACAATAAAGATAGTGTTATGGATTGGTGTGTGCACTCGTCATCAATCCATAACATGCACATATATAGCGTGTTAATACTACGTCATAATAACTTTGTTCTCTATATTTACCTAAAATAACTAAAAAATAGTAAATCATACAATTGAGAATATTTTATTATTATTTGCATATATATACACTTTGTTCTAACATTTTAGGTTTTTTATCATTCTTTATAAATTTCCAATTGTTAGCATCTTTTACAGCATCGATCTCACATCTTGAAATTTTCATAAAAGTCTCATCTACAATTGGATACATTATAGAATGAGTAAATTGTGAATGACCTAAGCCAAGTGCATGACCTATTTCATGTTTAATTATATGTTCTAAAATGGTTTGGTTTAATTCTGTTCCATTAGATGTTTTTGAAACTGATATTTTTACATAATCTATGAATCCATTCTGATCAAAATAAATTACTGCTTGACCACCTTGGTTAACATTTCCTTTTTTAAATTTTATTTTTATGTCTGCAGCATCATTATCTTTGACATTTTTAAAATAGATTTTATTTAGATTGGTTTCCCACTCAGAAAATGCTGACTCAGTAATTTTTTCAAGATCTTTGTTAACTTTTTCTATATTAAAAGTCAATACATCATCTTTTAATTCTGTTCCCCATGTGCAACAGAGATCTAACTTTTCATTTTTTAAATCTTGGGCATCAATCTCTTTATAATATACAAGTGAAAAAGCAATACTTAGAGCTAAGAAAATTAAAATAAAATTTGAATGTTTTAATTTCAATTTAATTATTTGCTTTAACATCTCTATTGTTTCTAAAATTTTCATTTATATTTATAATAAATGAATATAATGCTTCCCTAATCATCTTTTTAAATTTATATTATTAAAAAATTAACTATTATAACTTTACCTTTAAAAAACCTTTAATAATCATTCATATTTTAGATATAATTTACTTTGGTTTATTAATTTAGTTTTTAATAAAGATTAAAAATTGAATTTATATTATATATGACTAAACTGAATATAATATTTAAAAAATATACTACTATAACAATTTTAGTGCAATATATTGCAATACTTCTTTAAATTGATTTTTACTATTACTATACCAAGTAAAATGGTAAAAATTAATAAACAATTTTGTAATTGTAATTCTAAAAGAAAATTATTAACAGATAAAATGATTTATTTAGGAAATAAGAAAAAATGAATTTTTCACTAATTTCTTACCTTTTCTTATTTTGTTTATTAGGTGCTATCTTTTTTTTGGTAAAATTTGATATCATACAAAAATATCCTAGTATTATTAACATTGCAATGGCAGATACTATTAACGGAACAGAATGCAGATAATATTACAGGTACGATAAACAAGGATATTATTAAAGGACTGAATGGCAATGATACAATAACAGGAAAAGAAGCC
>DAIPKY010000101.1:0-5209 GCA_036769505.1 Nitrososphaeraceae archaeon | reverse complement strand
CGTTCACTTTCAAGAGCAATTTCGATAATTGATAATGAAGAAGGGGAGTATCAAGCAATTGTTAGACAAATTTTTCAAAATACTGGAAAAGCAATGACTATTGGATTGACAGGTGCTGGCGGCTCCGGCAAGAGTACTCTAATTGGTAAATTAATAGATGAGTTTAAGAGATATGGTTATAAAATAGCAATAATTGCTGTCGATCCTACCAGTCCTGTCACTGGTGGAGCAATTTTAGGCGATAGGATTAGAATGCAATCTAATCTAATGGAAAAATCTGATGTCTTTATGAGAAGTATTGCCTCCAGAGGTGCATTAGGCGGAATATCCAGATCATTGAGAAATATTGTTAGAATTCTTGATGCTGCAGGTTATAATTTGATAATAGTCGAGAGTGTAGGTGCTGGTCAATTAGAAATCGAAGTATCTAAAGTTGTAAACCTTACCCTTGTAGTTTTCACTCCTAATACAGGAGATAAAGTCCAAGCAGTTAAAGCAGGTATTACTGAAATTGGTGATATATATGTTGTAAATAAAACCGATCTTGAAGGAGCAAATACCCTTTATAATACAATAAGAGATTTCATTGGCGAAACAGAAAGAAAGCCGATTATACTAAAATGTTCTGCAAAAACTGGTACGGGTATAAGAGAAGTCGCAGAAACAATACGTAATATGCTCAAGGAGCACATAGACAATTTTAAAGAAAAGGATCAGGAATTATTAAAAATAGAATTAAGAGATATGGTTTTAAATATCCTTAAAGATAAAATCATAGGAATGTTGAATGATAATCCCACTTATCATAATTTTATTGACAAAATACAAAACAAAAAAATGGATCCATTTCAAGCAGCAGAAGAACTAAGTACTAATCTTCTAAAGAATACATTTGGTAACTCTATAGAAAAGAATAAGAATAATTAGGAGATAAAAATCAAATGTCTAAAAAAGTAGAAATTAAGACTGATTCAGGCTTTATAGTCAAAGAAGTTTATAATAGAAACAATATTTCCAAGAAAAATGAAAAAGACGAGAAGCCTGGGAAGTATCCATTTACTCGAGGAATTCATGAAACAATGTACCGCCAGCGGCTTTGGACTATGAGGCAGTATAGTGGATTTGGAAGTGCTGAGGAAACCAACAAAAGATTCAAGTTTCTATTAGAGCATGGTCAGACCGGTTTGTCTCTTGCTTTTGATTTACCGACTCAGACGGGGAGGGACTCTGACAATCAACAATCTGAGGGTGAAGTTGGAAGAACTGGAGTCGCAATTAGTTCGATTGAAGACATGATGGCGTGTTTTGCTGCTATTCCATTAGATAAGGTTAGTACCTCTATGACAATTAATTCGACTGCTGCTACGCTTTTGTCATTATATATAACAGTAGCAGATTCACAGGGTGTAAGTCCTTCTTCTTTAAGAGGAACTACTCAAAATGATATAATGAAAGAATATATTGCTAGAAATACATACATATATCCACCTAAACCATCTCTTCGTCTTATAGGAGATATGATCCAGTACTGTTCTAAATATGTTCCTCAGTGGTACCCAATAAGTATTTCGGGCTACCATATAAGAGAAGCTGGATCAAATGCTACTCAGGAACTAGCATTTACATTTGCAAATGCAATTGATTATATCCAAACTTGTCTTGATCGAGGACTTAAAATTGACGATTTCGCCCCTCGTCTTTCCTTTTTCTTTTGTTGTACTATGGAATTTTTCGAAGAAATTGCTAAATTTAGAGCAGCTAGAAGGATCTACGCTAAAATAATGAAAGAAAGATTTCATGCTAAAGATGATAAATCAATAACTTTACGCTTTCACGTTCAAACTAGCGGCGAGTCATTGACTGCTCAACAAGTTGACAATAACATTGTACGAGTGACTACAGAAGCCCTTGCAGCAGTCTTAGGAGGTTGCCAATCTTTACATACAAATTCTAGAGATGAGGCCTTAGCTTTGCCAACTGAAGAATCAGTTAAAATTGCTTTGAGGACACAACAAATGTTAGCTACCGAAACAGGCGTAACAAAAACTGTAGATCCTTTAGGTGGATCCTATTATGTAGAATTTTTAACTAATAAAATAGAGGATGAAGTCGATAAATACCTCAAAAGAATAGATAGAATAGGCGGTGCACTTGCTGCCGTTGAAAAAGGATTCTTTCAAGAAGAAATAAGGCAGAATGCATACTCCTTAAAAAAAGAAATAGATGAACAAAAAAGGATAATAGTTGGAGTAAATAAATTTCAAGACCAACATGATGTAGAACCTTTACTAAATGTCATAGATCCGGAAATTGAAAAAAAACAAATAGCAAGGTTAAACCAGCTAAGGATAAAAAGAGATAACAACAAGGTTGATGATGCCATCGAACTTTTGGTTAGGAATGCAGAAAAAGACACTGAAAATCTAATGCCTCATATTATAAATGCAGTAAAAAATAAAGTCACCTTGGGTGAAATTAGCGACGCTTTTCAATCTGTGTTTGGAAAATATGAGCCAAGGATCTCATTCTAATTTCATTTAAGTCTGTTATAATATTATTTTAACGATTTGTTTTAAATATTTAAAAAGCAGAATAATAAATACAAAACAATAATTATTTTGATATATTGTATAAATAGAGAATTAACAGGTATAAACTAGAACGATTGTTTTGTCTTTTTTGAATTTAGTTTTGTTAAAATCTGATTATTAAACCCTATTCTAGACATTAAAGAAATATTATTGACAATTTTAAAATTAATTTTATTTTTAAAACATTGTAGATAAAAAATAAGAGCGAACTGGTAAAATCTAGAAGATGAATTCCCTAGAATTGTTTTTTTATCGTCTTCTTTAAACCTGTAAAAAATAATAATGACTCAATAATTTTCAAGAAAACAATGTTTAAAACAATTATATCGTTATTTACCTTGGATGACGAAATACAATATATCATTGATTCCTGGTGATGGAATTGGACCAGAACTAATGACTAGTGCTAAACTACTTCTGGAATACATAAACGATAATACATCGGTTAAGTTCAATCTTACTGAAGTAGATGCAGGAGATTATGCATTATCCAAATTTGGTAAAGCTTTACCTGATTTTTCACTTGATGCAATAAAGAAAAGTGATGCATGCTTAAAAGCTCCTGTAGGTGAAAGTGCAGCAGATGTCATTATAGTATTACGACGACTCTTTGATCTATATGCAAATATAAGACCTGCTAAATCTTTTCCTAATATTAAATCTATTTCAGAAAATGTAGATTTAGTTACTGTTCGAGAAAATACAGAGGATGTTTACTTAGGATGGGAATTCTATGCGAATACAGATACAGTTGTAGCTCTCAGAGTTATATCAGAAAAAGCTTCTCGAAGAATTGCCGAGTATGCTTTTAAAACTGCAGTAATACGTGGTAAAAAGAAGAAGGTTGTTTCAGTTCATAAAGCCAATGTGCTGAGAAAGAGCGATGGATTATTTAAAAATATTTGTAGAGAAGTATCTACCGAATTCCCTCAAATAGAATATAGTGAGCTATATGTTGACGCTTGTGCTATGAATTTGATAAGAAATCCCGAGAGTTTTGATGTTATTGTTACTACAAATCTTTTTGGTGATATTCTATCTGATGAGGCAGCACAGGTGGTGGGAGGATTAGGCATGGGTCCAGCAGCTAATATAGGGCAAAATTTTTCATTGTTTGAACCAGTACATGGTGCTGCTTTTGATATTGCCGGAAAGAATATTGCTAATCCCTCCTCTATATTTCTTAGTACAAAAATGATGTTAGAGTGGATAGGAGAAAAATTTAAAGACCCTTTGTTATTTACTGAGGCAGTCAAAATAGAAACCGCGATTATTTCCCTCTTAAATCAAAATTATAAGACAATAGACATTGGAGGAAAACTCTCCACGAGTGAATTTTCTAGAATGTTATTGGAGATTTTGTAACTAGAATAATTTTTATAGTCTATGATGTTGTTCTTCCTTGTGCATCCTCTTATATTGCGAACATGAAATGAGATTAAATTTATAAAAAAACACATAAAGAATCTTATATGTTTTGTGACGATTGACAAAATTCTGTTAGTACTCCATTCAATGATTTAGGATGAATAAATGTTATTTTACGCCCATAAGAACCAGATCTGATTCCACCTAAAAACCTCATTCCATTTTTGTGTCCTCTTGCAACATCTTCTTCTATATTATCAGCAGTTATGGCAATATGATGTATCCCTTCTCCTTTTTCCTTTAGAAATTTGGAAATAGGACTATCCTCAGCAGTTGGTTCTAGAAGTTCAATACGGGTATCTTCTAAATTGAGCATTACTACACGGACCTTTTCATTGGGAACCTCTTCCCTCTCTATTTTATCTATCGTAAGAATATTTTGGTAATTATTTAATGCTTCTTCGACGTTTTTAACTGCAATAGCTATATGATCTATTCTCATCCTACACCAAAGAAGATGAGATTTCGATATATTAATTTTCTAATTCTAGATAGAATTACAGGATAATCTGTGAATATAGATAAAGAAATTTGCAGTCCATTGACTTGGAAGGAAAGAAAATGATACAAGAAATTGTCAAGCTATACTTAATATAACAGAATGATATATAATCAGATTATAATACTATATTAAATGCTACAATGAAAGTGTATAGTTTTGGATAACTTATTTGACATATTGATTGTCAAGAATAATAATAAGTGGCTATCAAAATAATTATAGATCAGATGAACCGTCCAATACAAATATAAAATATATTAATCGATGATATAATTGATTGCCCTCCTTATAATATAAGTGATATGTAAAAATTAAGATATTTTAGGAGATGTTGTCAAAGAAGCACGATTATTTAATAAAAAAAGATGTAGTGACATAAATTTTACAAACTAGCAAAGAGTAATTTAAGATTCTAAAACTTTTCTCAGCATTACCTTGTTGATTGCATCCATCATTGCTTGAACAGAAGCAACGACGACATCTGCTCCAGATTTCCTAGCAGAAACGACATTTCCAAAATTGTCTTCAACTTTGACCGAAACCTCAGCTAAGGCATCTGATCCACCTGTGATGGATTCAAGTCTGTATTCCCTGACTTTTATTTTAGCAACTTCCACAGCTATTTTCTGTATGGCTTTGAGAGCAGAATCAACTGGTCCAACTCCTATTTCTGATGCAATATATTCCT
>DAIPKY010000324.1:0-1741 GCA_036769505.1 Nitrososphaeraceae archaeon | reverse complement strand
TTTTGAAAATATTTATATAAAAATTTTGTCCATTGTTCCATAAGATCCAACGTTGGGACTACTATCAGTGTAGAAGAATTTATCATTTCGATCAGTTTAATAGCTATTATAGTCTTTCCTGAACCTGTAGGTAAGATCATACATCCTTTCTTTCCTGCAGTAATCCAATTTTCAATTGCCTTTTTTTGATATAGGCGTAATGATAAATTGATATTTTCAATTCTCAAATTTTGGATAGGAATTAGTTCCATAACATTATCTTCATATTGAATGCCACTATTTTGCAAATATGTAATAATATCATAATAATGTAATGCTAGTGCTCGCAATTGATTTGTTCTTGGGTCTATTACTGAATATGGAATTTGATTTATTCCAGAAATAACAATAGATCCTTTATCATAGTAAAGGATTACTTTAGTATTTATAGGCAATTAATATCTTAAACAACTTATATCTTAAAAAGAATCGCATTCTATTCAATATCTTTATAATAATTAATATGTAGGTTGTTTTCTCCATGCAAACATCATAAAAATAAATGGAATTAAGAGTATAGCAGTAGCAATAATGACAGGTTGCATTATTGCAGTATCTACTGGGATTCCAACTGCATAAAAATAGGGAAATGGATATAATCCTGAAACAAAAAACCATACTACTACAATCAGAAGAATAAAGGGGCCATTTCTTTTTAGAAATCCTGGAGGTTTTTTATTTGAAATTGCACACCTTTTGCATTTTCTTTCTGATTGAATTAGACATGTAGAACATACAGTCTGATTACAATATGCACAAATTGCATTCCCAAATCTTGATCCGCATATATAACATTGATTCAATAATAATAGTAAATATGATCGTAAAAGACCTATTTAATATTTATTAGTTGTTTATATTATCAATTCACAAAAAATAAAAGTTGATAAACGATTACTTAAATTAAAAAAATAAATAAAAAATTTTGAAATTCTTTTTGTATTTTATGGGATAGATCTGCTGTATAATTTTCCTTCTAATGCTAGTTTGTACATTTCTGCAACGTACGGGTTCTTTGCTGGTGTTTCAGCTCCAAGTTCAACTAAACGTGCATAGACTCTTACTACATATGCAAGAGCACCCATGAAAGCTACAACTACACCCATGTTAAACATCCAGTGGTTAGGAACTGAGAAGATTTCTTCTACGAACCAAAAGTGCCACATCTCGTTAATACCTATTGTGAACATTGTGGCTAGGTAACCAATAATGGTTATCTTTAAGCCGGTATTCATAGAGTTATTTGGGCCTCTTAGAACTGGAACTCTTCTGTCATACATTGCAACAAATCCCCAACCTAAGGGTAATGCAATGAAGTGACTGTATAACCACCAATGAGCTGGTGTAAATGCAGAATCACGTATAGCTGTTTGATGCAATGATCCATCAACAAAGTTGTCTACTTCTACTGATGCAGCAATAGAACCTAGCATAATTACCATTATGTAGATCTTTTTTAGTCTTTGAATTTCGACTTCTTTTGGTATTAATGCGGGCATCTGAGCCATATCGGTTACTAATTACTCTTTGAAGTATAATATAAAGATGGTTTTGAAAAATCAATTAAAAATGATATAAGTATTTTTTATAAATTGTAATTATTGTTAATTAATATCATAAAATTAAGTGTAATTTTATAAGATTTAGAATAGTGGTAAACTAATCATCAATGATAATCATCAATGATTAACAAGGTTAAATA
>DAIPKY010000323.1:0-1742 GCA_036769505.1 Nitrososphaeraceae archaeon | reverse complement strand
CAATTATTTTTGCTTCATTGTATTAGTAATTCTAAACATTTTTATTTTTCTAATTTCATGTGCAATGATGTAGCTAGCATATCTTAGCTTAATAGTTTACCAACTGAAACCAAACATTTTTTATCATATTCTATTGTGATATCAGCTCCACCAAATCGTTTGTAACCAATTTCAATGGGTGTTGAGGTTTTACTTGACACCCATTTTACTACTAACTTAATATCAATAACTAAAATACTGAATTTCTAATAGAACCTAAAGTTATATTATTAGTGTTTGAATTAAGTGTAGATAGAAATTATTAATTTTAATAAAATATATATTTTTTTAGCAGTTTATAAATAATTCTTTAATATTGGATTAATATTTGGTATTGGTTTTTGATAATGTTGTTCAATTATTTTTGAGTCTGTTACCATTTCTCAAACTACAATTTAAGATTTGAAATAGATTTGTTCAAATCTATAACATTATTTACCTTCCTTAAAACATTTTCACTATCCTTTGGGTATTTTATTTCGTAATATTACAATAGTATATTTTTAATACATGAGCTAAATCATATTCTTTATGTGTATAAATTAGATAAATCCTTAGTTTAAGTGCTATAGAACTTATTTTAGCACCATACCTCCGACTTTTATTTTTTTTAATGAAAAATTAAATTCGATTGAAAAAGGCGAAAAGAATACTAAAGAAATAAGTCTACTCTTCTAAATGTTTAAAAGATCAAATTGTATAATCATATTATGAAAACAATCATTGTACTTCTATTGATTGGAATTGTTTTTGTTGTTCCACAAGTATTTGCTCAAACAAGTTCGCTAGATGAAATGATGAATAATATGAGATTCACCCATTCTCAATTATCAAATAACATAGAAAATGTCATTCAGTTGGTTAAATCCAATAATACTTCAGAAGCCCTTACTCTACTTGAAGGTATGGAAATAAAGATTAACCATATGAATACTATGTTTAATGATCTAGTATGGGAAATGTCAAATAAAGGTCATTAATACTTTACTTCAAATTACTATCCAAATTTTATTTAGTAGAAATGAAATTTTTTCCATTCTTTATCATGATTACTATCAGCCCCTTTACTTAAATTCTATGAGTAATGTAAAAATTCTTTTACAATAAATTTTTGTATTTGCAAAATAAAAATTGATTGGATAATTCTGAATTTCTATCTAATTAACTTATTGTGCTGTTAATGTATTAAGATTATTCCTATCTTAATCACTTCAAATTATGATCTTTCTGACAGACTTAAGTCTTTCTCGAAAACACACCTATGAGATTGAGCTTCAATTTGTCTAAATATATAATAACAATAATTCATCATTTTAATATGATAAGTCAAGTACACGATATATTGAAGTCCCTATTTTACTAATTTGGGTCAATTTAAATTGGTAATGATAATTTTAATGATTGATTAACTTGATTCACCTATTTATATATATTTTATAATGTAACAAAGAATACTCAAACCATTTATGCATACAGTAGTAGTCATAGCCGGTATTCCATATTCTATGATGATAATTTTCTGCCGGCTATGGCTATTGCTCGAGTTCAATAACATACATATAATTCAAAATGGTGGTATATAATTCACAATAAAAAATAAAAAACCATTTAATTTTAATTTTATTTACACATATAGATACACATTTCCGCAGAAGGTGGACAAGGGGATTTACAGGGAGTATCAATGACTGGTAAATCTGTAA
>DAIPKY010000322.1:0-1761 GCA_036769505.1 Nitrososphaeraceae archaeon | reverse complement strand
GGGATAAACCTTGGTTTAATAAAGGAAAAATATTATATCAGCTAGAGAATTATCCCGATGCAAAACAATTTGTAGAGCATGCCTTATCTTTGAAAGCAGATCCTAAAACTTCTGCTTTATTGGAAAGCATCAATGCAAAAATACAACAAACAACAACGGTTCCATAATTTTTGTTAACATTATTTTTTGTATATAGCAAAAAGTTATTCAAAAAATTTTCTGAGTGTTGAAATATTATCTGGAGAAAGCTTGATTGTATATGCTGACGCGTTTTCAGAATAAACCTTTGACAGAGCATCTAAAAATCTCGCCTTGTCTATTCCTCGATCAAAAGTACCACCAGATTCTTTAATACAAAGAGGAAATTTTTGCATTTTCAATCCTTTACTATTTAAATAATTAATGAATTCAGTATATTTCTTGGTATCATAAGAATTAACGCCTTTCTCATTGCATAACATAATCCAAACATCTATTGTATTTTGATAAAAGGCTTTATCACGTAATTCTTCAAGTGTCATATAGTCGTTACTGAAATATAGCTTTTTACATATATTTTTACTTTATTACAGTTCCAAATTATATTTTATTCGAGCTACTTTGATAATATCAAACTAATAAAAGTGCTATTGGTTACATTTCACATTATTCTATTATTAGACTAATACTATTTCCATTGCGATCAAAGGCACCTATTGTTTCATATTCATATGGGTAACTAATTATTACAGAAACTACTCCAAAAAAATTGTTTAAATCTTGTAATGATGGTCTATTAGAACTTCCTGGATGGGAATGGGCTGTTCCTATATAAGAAAGGTCCATAGGTAATTCATTTGTAGGGAAACCCGAATAATAAGGCCCGCCTGATGCGAAAGGCGGGACTACTAATCCATCAATTCGTATTTCTCCATTTTTCTTGCTTTTACCTTGCAAAATAAGAATTCCTTCATGAGGATGCCATGTCTTTGAATATGTAATAATCCCATCTGCAGATTGTTTTGTAAGGATTACCTGCCGGTTATATTCACCTTGCTTTTTTTTGTTTTTATCGTTAGCAGTGTTTTTATGGTTAGCAGTAGAAGCAGATCCTTCTTTTTTATTTTTTAAGAAATTAAAAAACAATTATAGAATATGATAATAAAATGATATTTATTAATATCTACAAATTCTTCAATCTCAGACATATTTTTTAATGGCTTTGTGTACCAACTAATGACATAATGACTACAAACTGTACAATGATCCTGTCTGAATTAGGACCATTTGTATTTGATAATGAAAATGAGTTAATTTATTCAAAAAAATTCAAAAATATTGTTTCTTCTAATATTTTGATTTCCAATGGTGATTATTCTGAAATTCTTGATATCTCTGATAAATTACGACGATATGACTCAGTTTTTAGTAATGACACAGGTTTGATATCTTATCTTCGAAATAATGGAATTAATATTTATGTACTACCATCAGAAAAAATTAGAGAGATATCAAAGCATAAACTAAATTATCTCAAACAGGCTGGTTTTGCTGAAAATGAATATGATGCTCATATGCAACTAAGACAATTTGCTATAGATTTTTCTTCTAGTAAAGTACGACGAATTTCCGAGAAACTAGATCTCCATATTAGTCAGTCAATTAACGCTCTTGATGAACTAGATAAAATCATAAATGTGATAGGAGCAAGACTTCGTGAGTGGTACGGATTACATTTTCCTGAACTTGATTATTTAATACAGAATATCTTTACCTATGCTG
>DAIPKY010000321.1:0-1771 GCA_036769505.1 Nitrososphaeraceae archaeon | reverse complement strand
GAAATTGGAGAATTATTACCACAAACTACTACAATCAAAAATGAATAATTAAATTAATATTTTTTGATATATTAAAACTTGGAATATTAATTTTATAATAGTTTACATTAATTTATTTTAAAAATAAGTTGCTGTAATAACTAATAAATACCAATAAATTGGATTATTAATAATTGATTTACATAAAGCTATAGAAAATTACTTAGTATTTAATGTTATAATATTTTTAGAAATTGATTTACTAATAATAACTAGCAAATGAAAATAATAATAAACATTAACTAAGCTAATTTAGTAATGCTTTGTTAGTAAGTGGACTTAAGCACTTCAATTATATATTAACTGTCTAAAAATGGTATGAAAAAATCAGTTTATACTTTTGGACTATTGGCAAGTTCATTGGTAATGTTAGCAGTAGTGCCATTTCTCAACAACAACAATAGTTTTTTTACAACCACAGTAATGGCTCAAGAATATGATAACTATTATGGCGATGATAATAGTTATAGCAAATTTCCAACAGATGACAAAAAATATGAGTGTAGAACAGGTCCATTTGAAGGATTTTTTGAAGTTCTGTAGAATTCTGTAAGCATATTAAATTTGATGATAAGAATAGGAAGGATACTAGAGATAATAGAACAGGAACTCAGGGCCCACCCGGTCCACCAGGCCCAGCAAGTACTATACCAGGTCCACAAGGTCCAGCAGGTCTTAGCACAATAAACACTACCAACATCTATACTAATGTAGGTCTTACTGCCAGTGGTAATATTACTGGTCCAGCCTTTTCTTCAATAGCTACCTGTGATGCTCCTAATGATACTGCATTAAGTGGAAGCTTTTTCAAGAGCGGGTCAGCTGACATAATACGACACAGACCATTGGCTACAGAGAACGGTTGGAATGTAACAGCAATCGCAACAGTAAACGCAGGAACCGGGGGACCTACAGGTTCAGTTACAGCAGATGTAGTCTGCTTTGATAATCCACCATTGAGGCCTTAAATTCCTCTTTTTTTATTTCTCTTGCTTTATCTCAGAGATATTCAAGTAACTTTTTAAAATATGTAATAAAATAATGAAGTAAATCTATACTAATTACTATAATATTAGACTCCTCTTTTAGAACCGCTATCGGTATTACTCACGACGGGCCCGTAGTTTTCTAGGGCCCACTACTTTTATTAGAATCAGTTATACCTGCTACATTTTTTAGTTTTTTTTGATTTATTTGCACTCCCTATAAGTATTGCAAGGCCCACAACCTTTTAAGCTACTTTTGCTGTATAATACATGTTGTTTTTACAAGATCTCTGGGAAAGGTTCGGAAAGAAAAAGAAAAAAAAGGTTGAAAATAATCAACGTGATAATAAACCAATAGAAAACGTATAAACAATCTTCGAAATATGACCCGAATAATATAGAAAAGTTTTTCAAAATTTCAAAAATTAGTTTCTCTTATTTTCATTTATATAAATCACTTTGTAAAGTAGCATTATCGACATCCATTCCATTGCAATACTTATAGCGCTAACTGAATCTTGTGCTAAAAACTATTTCCTTATATGTAACCAATTACAAGTAAAAATAATGAATAAAGAATTATTGATATTCTAATTATGGCTGTACTTATGACAATAGCACTCGCAACACCACATTTATCAGTTTAAATTAATTTTTTATACAATAGATACTAATAAACAATAATGATAGTATTATATTATAGATTTAGTAGATGAATACAAGGATGATATTATAATGGCAAAACT
>DAIPKY010000320.1:0-1774 GCA_036769505.1 Nitrososphaeraceae archaeon | reverse complement strand
TTCTTATCCTCAATAGCACTTGCAAAATCTTCTCTTATCATTACTTCTGTTTCTTCCATTAGATCTTTATCAAGTTCCTTCAAAGGATCCTCAATATACTCATAATTGTCGATATATGCTATATCTACTAATTCAGATGCGCCGGTGTAATTTCCTTTATTTAATTCAGTTATTGCTTTATCTAACAAATTTCTAATCTTAGATAAAAAAATTAATGGATCATTTTTATCATTTTCTTCCTGTGCTTTAATATTGTATAATGGTGACAATAAAACCATCACCATCAAAATTCCTGAACTCATAGTATACAAAATATGTTTTGAATTTAACATTATTTTGAATTGAAAAATTATAGATATATATTTCATTTTTCTTTTCTCATTTGTGAAAATAATATTTGTTTCTCTTGTAAGATTTCAGAAATTCTTAAGATTTGCTGCAATTATATTTTTCTTTAATGCTAATCAGTTAGTTGTATGCAACAGTGAATATAAGTGAAGATTCAAATCTCAATCCTTCAGTTTATAGAGTATTTATAAATTCAAAAAAATATAGTAAATGAAGATTTTCAAGAAAAAAATTTGACATAAAAGTACTAATCTAACCAAGAAGAAAGAAATTGGATCTATTATAGAGAAAATTAATTCCATCATAAAACGTTTTAGAAGTTATGTTATAACAAATTACCTTAGGAAATGATATGCTTATACTATATGAAACGTGATTTTAAAAATTTCAGATTGATTAAGCAGAAATTTGATGCAAGTAAAATGTAGTAAGTAAACCCCTCAATAACACTTCGAGGCTAGAATTGCAATCTCATAATTAACTATTGTGGAATATATATTATATTCCTAATTTTAGGCAAATGAAATACCTAACTGAAAAGAGTCCAATTAAATGTCGATCGAATATCTCAAGTCAGTTTTGACAATGATGCTTTTAGTTAGCATATATGTATTAGTATCGAATAAAACTATTTTCTATAATACCAAAACTCTATTATCGCAAACTAACACGAGACTCTACATTAGCCATTTTTTTGTATGTTCTGAAAGCCGTAGAAATAAAAGACAATATTTCAAAAGGCTGAAATTTGTTTTGATCTATTTTCAGTTTTCTCATTACGTTTGACAAAAAACCCAATATTTGTACAAAATATGGCTTAACTAAAAGCATGGATAAATATATCTTATATTTTTTAAAGCTCGCTAAAAAATTTAAAGTAATTTGAAATTTAGTATAAGTAATATGTAGAATCATAATAATATGCATCATAATAAATTTATATTCTCATTATTATGAGCTTTGTTTTCCATATATAATATTTAACAGATGTTTTAAAATAATGACAAACAAGAATTTTAGACTTGCAACAGAATATTAGAAGCAGTCAACCTAAGAATAAGAAAACTTTAAAAAGGTAAATAATTTTTCTTTGTGAACAAGATAGGACTTTTACTATTAAGTTAAAAATTCAATAGAATTTAGAAGAATAATATAAAATATTTTTGATTATCAGGAATAACAGATATAATAAGTTAAAAAAATAATCAAAAGATATGGATGAAAATTTAATCGAAAGAAAAAAAAGATTGGAGAGAGAATTAGATAGTAAAGTATCCAATGATTATCGAGAATTCATAAACAAATCAAATGATTTTTTGCAACAATCAAGAGAAAATACTAAAAAATATTATCAAGATTTACTTACTAGAGAATTAGATTCAATGGAAAACGCTATAAAATCGGGAAGTACATTACAAGCAATGAG
>DAIPKY010000319.1:0-1778 GCA_036769505.1 Nitrososphaeraceae archaeon | reverse complement strand
ATGGTGTGTAAGGGAATATGTTCACGCCATAAAGCAATTAGGCCTTCAACTGGTCAACGTTATTTGATAGGACAAAAACGTTGTCAAGTTTGTCAAATTTTTATTAATTGGAGAGGTACGTACTGCCCTTGTTGTGGTTATAAATTAAGGGTTACACCAAGAAATAGAAAATTTAAACAAACATTAAGAAGTATTAAAAATTAAGGTACAAACGATCTATAGTATTTTATTTTATAAATTATAATGAAACATAAAATATCTTTGACATCTTCTTTGTACCAAGAATTTTAGAATAATGTCTACAAACCATTACAATATTATCAATACATTTTGACAAAGTTTATATCATATTGATATGATGGAAATCAAATTTTTATTAACCCATTCATTTTAAATCTTATAAAATGATAAAAGTCTGTTTGATATTAGTATAGTACACCTAGATTGAGAGTCATACGACAATTATATTTATTTTATTATTCATTTTTTTCTCTTCTTATGTGGATATCTATTATAATGTTACTTGTCATATTTTTTTTGTTTATAATAATCAATTTTATGTTTTTGCCCATATTAATGTAAGTAAAATGCAAGAAATAACAGATAATAAAGATGGTATTAAAATACTGTTTGTTTATGAACCAGAAAAACCTATTATTGACACTTTCACAAAACTTTACTTTAGCGTTCAAGATTTAGAAGGAAATCATATTAAAAATATAAAAGCATCAGTCATAGTAACAAATGGACAACGACTTTTCAAGTTTCAAAATATAACTGCCACAGATGGAGATTTCTATGTAGAATATATTTTTCCTGATGATGGAACTCATCAAGTAATCACAAGAATTGATACAAAGACTACCATAATTCCAGCATCATTTAGTGTATTTGTTCCTCACCAATCTCCTCCCAGTATATTGAATCCATTTCCTCTTTCACCTGATGGAAAATACAGTTTAGGTATAATAGTAAGTATCATACTTGCAATAACAATTCCGATTATAGCTGTCATATCATTAATTATTGTAATTAAAAAACATTGATGAAATTTGAATTTTAATTATATTTTTAATAAATATAATCGAGATATTATGTCGCTGTATTTTTGATAACAAAATTGGGTCAAAATTAATTGGTATTCACCTTTGCATTCTCACGAAAAGCTTCCTAGTTTTAGAAAGCTTTCAAGTACAAGATAGCTTCTTTATTATAAAAATGTAGTACAATAATAGATGTTTCAAACAAAAATATCTTTTTTTGGATATTAATTAAATATAGTTGAACAGCAATATACAAACAAACAATTGTCCGAAGTTGAAACTGCATTTATAATTCTTTCAAAAGATTATGATCAACTTTTTAATATAATAGATGAATTGATCTCGAGTAAAGGATATAGAACCAAAAAGAATGGAATTCAAATTATACATGATACATACTTTGATACAAAAGATGAGATTTTAAAAAAAAATGAAATTGCATTACGTATTAGAATTATTGATGAACAAGTTTCTAAAATTACTTTGAAAATATTACAAAATACTACCGAAAATTATTCTGAAAGAATAGAGATAGAAGATATTTATTCAAAAGAAATGCTCAACAAAATTATTTTAAAAATAAATTCATATCTCAACTTAAACATCTATACTCTCCCTTTAAAATATTATAATAATGATCCTAAACTAAATTTAATAAATTTAGGTTTTAAAAAAATTCTAAATAAACAAACGCAGAGAAAAATTTTCAATGCCGTCAACAAAAGTTCTAATCAA
>DAIPKY010000318.1:0-1781 GCA_036769505.1 Nitrososphaeraceae archaeon | reverse complement strand
CATACTAAATATTTTTTTAACAAATAAATCATAATCTTTATCAGTCCAATCGTCCTCTTGCTTAGTGAAGTTTATTTCAATATTACGCCTTCCAGGAATTTTCAATACCCGCATAAGAGAATCTTTTTCTTTTGAATAATTATCTAGTAGTATTTTTATTACATCATCCAATGTTTCTTTCACTTTTCCAATAGATTGAAGTTTTTTATGTGTTTCATCACTGATCTTTACAGATTTAAAAACTATAGGGTATTTCACATTAAATATTATTTTATCTTCCTTTATTTAAAATTTTTTCCTTATTAAAATATCAATAACAAAAGTTCCCTTAGCTTTAAGCATGTCATTGCATGATACAAAAATAATAAGAAGGTTAAGTGATTATTAAAAACTCAATAATTAAAAATATTAGAATGTGGAGAGTCTATTCCTGATTCATTTGACAATACAAAATTAAAATAAATTTATTATACAAACAAATTTAATCTTTAGTAAACTTACTACCAGAGAAAAATGGAAATATATAACATTTTTTAGGTCTCTCAATAATATATAATTTATCTATCTATATTTTTAGAGTATTACCTATCACAATCTTTAGTTATACTATTTTGTTCTAAAAAAATACATGAATATAAACTCCGATAGAATAATCACTTGGAATACCTTCAAATTCTAGTTATTACAGAGTTTGGTTACATAAACGGTATATTTTTTGATTATCTATAAGATTTAACAGTATCCAATTCAATAGTCATAAAGTAAATAGCATTTTCAATTATTTATTTATTGATAATATTATAGTTATACAGACAAAAACTAAAATAATTAGGGATTATCAAAGCATCTAACATTGCTAATTATTGTGATGAGATCTATTCTGTTGCTATTGTAAACCATTCTTAATCATTAATTGTAAGTTCTGAAGTAAGCTCTATCACGTTAGATAGACCATTATTCTGACCTGTAAAAGTGTAATTCCTCTATTATCTGCTATATTACCAGGGTTACATACTGACCAGGGTTACATACTGCATTTGATGTTATGACATTAAAAGTTGAAGTAGTATTTATTGGTCCTTTAGCTGCGGAGAAATGAGAGGGGTGCCGAATGATTTTGACAATTTTGTAGTTGGTGATACTTTAACTAAATCATGTATTATAAAACAGGAGATATTTGATGAAGAAATTAAGTTATATTAAATATATTTTCATCTAAAGTTAAATATCTATTTGAAATAAAGATTACTTGTATGGGTTCAGTAATAGATCTTAATGACTGGAGAATTAATTCCATGCAGGGACCAGTTTGTGCAATTGCTGGCTGTCCGAATAAACCGACAAATCAATGTCCAAAATGTTCAACTTATTACTGCTTTGAACATGTAAAATCGCATCTTCATATGGAAAGACCTGAAGATAGACATGACCAAAATGATGATATAAATAGAATGAGGTAGAGCTTTTTCTATATATTTAATAATGCTAGAATTAAAGGACATTTAAGATCCTAAAATTAACTTCATAAATCATTGATATTATAAGGATTGTGATGGTTTTGAGTATGATTTATAGTTAAGAGCTGTTTTTTCCTATTATTTTTCTTTTCTTGACAAAAATATATCTAATGCTACAGTAATTACCACTATAGATGGAACTCTAACCTCGAAGCGTTATTTCGTAATGTATCTTATCAATAAATTATTTGTTCAGATCTACAGACCTGACGGTATTCTTACAGAATAAGTTAGCACTATAAAATGTAATTAGACACTAGTTTA